>JAGBDQ010000039.1 GCA_017937415.1 Oscillospiraceae bacterium | reverse complement strand
GAAAACCCCATGTTTTACAGTACAACCAACGTACACACGGTACAACTATCTCGGTTTCCAGAAAATGTCAAACCCTTGCAGGGCATTGCCCCGCAAGGGTTTGTTGTATTATGTGTCACGTGAAACATTGGAGAAGTGGTCCCTCTAACGAACAGGGTCCTCGGCGGCACAGCCGCCTCGGTCGGAGGCTAAAAACCCGCCACTGGCGGGTTTTCTTAACGCCCCGACCTCTCCCCACAAAAGCTGAGGACCGCTTTTGCGGGGGCCCCATTTTGGTACCTCTAACGAACAGGGGTCCAGCAAGCAAAGCTTGCCCGGGGACCGTCATTGTCCCTTCGGGACAACAACTGGTCCAGCAAGCAGAGCTTGCTTATGGCCGCAGGCCCATGCCGCCCTCCAGGGTGAGGGTCTCGCCGGTGAGGTACTTGAAGTCGGGGTTGGTGAGCTGGACGCACACCCGGCCGATCTCGGTCTCGGGGTCGCCGTAGTGGCCCATGGGGGGCATCTTCACGTTGGCCTTGAAGGCATCGGGATAAGCGTTCTGGAAGTTCTCCAGCTGGGCGGTCCAGGCGATGGGGCAAATGACGTTCACATTGATGCCGTCGGGGCCCCACTCGGTGGCGGCCACCCTGGAAAGGCCACGGATGCCCTCCTTGGCGGCGGCGTAAGCGCACTGGCCGTAGTTGCCGAAGAGGCCGGCCCCCGACGCGAAGTTGATGACGCTTCCCTTGGTCTCCTTCAGGTAGGGATAGCAGGCCTGCATATAGTAGAAGGCGGCGTACAAGCCGGAGTAGAGGGCCAGGTCAAACTGCTCAGTGGTGTGGTCGGCCAGGGTGACGCCGGAGGCGGAGGCCTGGGCGTTGTTGATAAGGGCGTCAATGTGGCCGAAGGTCTTGATGGTTTCGTCAATGACGTGCTGCACGGTAGCCTTGTTGTCGGCGCCGGCGGCCACGTCGGCCTGGACAATGAGGACCTTGATGCCGTAGAGCCGCTCCAGCTCCTCCTTGGCGTCCTCCAGCTTCTTCACGTTCCGGCCGGTGATGACGATGTTGGCCCCCTCCTTGGCGAAGGCGGTGGCGATGCCGTAGCCGATGGAGCCGCAGCTCTTGCCGTCCTTCAGAACGGCCCGGCCCGCACCGGTGATGATGACGGTCTTACCAGTAAAATGTCCCATGGGAAATTCCTCCGTTTTCTAAAAATTTTTGTGGCCTTGTCGCTATCCAAATTATACCACACTCCCCCAAAAAGGGAAGGGGATTTTGGCAAAAAGTCCGTTATGTTTGTCCCAAAGAGATCCCCCCGGAGAGAAGTCCTCTCCGGGGGGACAGAAAACGCTTACTCCAACTGGAACTGGCCGGTGTAGAGCTGGTAGTACCGGCCCTGCTCCTCCAGCAGATGAGCATAGGAGCCTTTCTCCTGGATGCGGCCATGCTCGATGACCACAATGCAGTCCGAGTTTCGCACGGTACTGAGCCGGTGGGCAATGACGAACACGGTGCGCCCCTCCATCAGGGCGTCCATGCCCTTCTGGACCATGGCCTCGGTACGGGTATCAATGGAGGAGGTGGCCTCGTCCAGGATCATCACCGGGGGATCTGCCACGGCGGCCCGGGCAATGGCCAAAAGCTGGCGCTGGCCCTGGGAGAAGTTGGCGCCGTCCCCCGTGACCATGGTGTTATACCCGTCGGGGAGCCGCCGGATGAAGGAGTGGGCCCCCACAGTCTTGGCGGCCTGGATACACTCCTCGTCGGTGGCGTCCAGCCGGCCGTAGCGGATGTTCTCCATCACAGTGCCCGTAAAGAGGTGGGTGTCCTGGAGCACCGCCCCCAGCGCCTGGCGGAGGGAGTCCTTGGAAATGTGGTCCACGTTGAGACCGTCAAAAGTGATCATGCCGTCCTCGATCTCATAGAAGCGGTTGATGAGGTTGGTGATGGTGGTCTTGCCCGCGCCGGTGGAGCCCACGAAGGCGATCTTCTGGCCCGGGTTGGCGTACACCGTCACGTCGTGGAGGATCCGCTTGCCGGGGACATAGGAGAAGTCCACATGGTTGAACCGGACGGCTCCTTTCAGCTCGGTGAGGTAGTAATCCTCCCCGGGGATGTTGCGGATGGCCCCCCGGACCAGGTGGAAGCCCATCTTCCCCTCATG
>JAGBDQ010000038.1 GCA_017937415.1 Oscillospiraceae bacterium | reverse complement strand
TTGAACTGGTCGTAGGCGTCCTCCCCCACAAACTCTCCCTCCCCCTTCATCACCCGCCGGGTCAATCCCATGTCCTCCAGGTGGTACCGACCATAGGGCACCTTATGGTTCCCCATGACCCGCCGGTACTCGATGGTATAGGTCCGCGGGTTATGGGGCCAGGTAAAGTTTTTATATCTCATGGGCGCAAGCTCCACACATACTCCCCCTTACAACAGTGAAAATCCGCCGCCGTACCGCCGGGCGTCCCGCTCCACCGCCCGGTCCAGCTCACCCACGGTCAGCCCGGCGCTCTCCGGGACAGGCTCAGGCTCTGTCATCTGAACGACCTGGTGCGCTTCCGACAAGGGAAACGCCTCCTTCTCAGCCCCATCATCCGGCAAGGATCCCGTGGTTTCCCCCTCCATGGTCCCGCCGGTCCGGGGGCGGGGAATCTGGTCGGGCGGTATATACATTCTCTTCCCGCCCCGCTGTATCTCCGTCCACACCTCTGTGGACAAGTTCCTCCGGGGCCACACTCCGGGGCCTGCAAGTTCCCGGGCGGCAGGAAAGCTCTCTCCCGCCCGAACTTCCGCCATCACCTCCGGGGGCCGGCCTCTCTGGGGCCACAGCTCAGGCACGGCGGATCCCCGGGCCGGGGCAGCCCCCTCCAAGGCCAGGTCCCGGAAAGGCTCTTCCGCCGTCCCGCCCAACTCTAAGAACCGGGCCATATCAAACCGTTCGTTCTCCCCGCCCTCCTGGGCGATCCTCTCCTCCCGAAGGAGCTGCGGGGAGAAATTGTCCTGCTCCCACCACCGATGGGTCAGACCCTCGATCTGTCCCACCGTCAGGCTGGCAAGCACCTCCTCTCCCCCTTCAAAGGCGGGCTTCCCCTCCCTCAAAAGGGCCTTGGAGAGGAGGGCGGCGTTGGCCCAGAGGGCCTTGTCCCGCTCCTCCTTTGCCATGGCCTCACCCTCTCCCCGGCATTCCAGCATCTGGTTGGCCGTCAAAAAGCGAAGGCTCCAGCCCTCCCCCAACTCCACAGGCGGGGGGAGGGCGAACCACGTCAGGCTCACAGAGCGGTCTCCACACGCCGGGCGGCCACGATGTTCACTTTCTCCAGCACCATGTCACCCAGCTTGCCGCTCTCCCCGATGTTCTCCCACTGGCAACCCGAGTAGATGATCCGCCGGTCGGGCTTGCAGATCACCAGGTTGAAGTCCTCCAAGTCGTGGAAGTTCATGCCCTCCCTGGCCGCCTCCTGAGTGGCGTAGAGCCGGGTGAGGGTCAGGGTGTGCTTCTTGGGTCCTGGGATGGTGGCCACGGGCTGGTCCTCCCCAAAGGCCTCCACCACCGAGCTTGTCTTGGTGGTCTGGGCCGAATAGCTCTGGACCACCGCCATCTTCTTCCCGTTCAGCTCCAAATAGATGTCCGCGCTGGTGGGAAATTGCGATGCGATCATGTGTCTCCCTCCTTAAACCGTAATGTGCGCATTGAGCCAGATCTGATTGAGCCCATGTGCCACGGTGAACTTGAACTCCACCAGACACACCGTGGGGTTGTCCTCCAGGGCCCGCACCGTCACATCCTGGTACCCGGTAATGATCTCATTTGCCACCTTGTTCTCCAGCTCCACGATGACCTGGCTCCGGATGGCCCCCCGGCCCTGCTCGGTATTTTTCACCCGGCTGAATTTTGCCCGCAGGGCGTTGCGCAGAGAGGGGATCACGTCGTCCACGATGCGGATGGTGGTCAGCTCCCGCCAGGTGGCATCGTTGGCCGTCCCCGTCTTGGTCCGGGTGGTGACCCCCCGCACCACGCTCACCTCTCCCCCTACCTGCTCCAGGGGGGTGACGCCCCCCAGCACCAGGGTATCGATCTCGTTGTCGCTCCAGTCGGTGTCCAGGCTGTCCAGGCCTTTCAGGACCGCGCCTCCCAGGGGCACCGCCGGGTCACTCTCCCCGGCCATGGCCCCCGCCGCCGCGGCGGCCCCCTTGGCACCTCCGGGGGCAATCAGCACCACCCGCTCACTGTTGAGGGTTTTGGCACGCTGGACCAGCTGGGCCGCAGTCTCCTCCTCCCCGCCGAACACCACGGCCAGCCGCTCCCGCCGGGCCTCGGAGGCCGTTTTGACACTCTCCTGCAGGGCCTTCTGGACCTCGGCGGTATCACTGTCACAGATGACGATCGCCAGGTCCTCCTTCTCCAGGGCGGCAAAGGCCGCCTTGTAGTTTCCCAGCAGGGCGGCGGCATCCTCAGTCCCCGTCACGCTCACCGCCTTCACCTGGGCCGTTCCATTCTGAAACAGCAGGGAGATCAGCTCGTTCATGGAGTCCTTTGCGGTATAGACCTTCTCGGCCTCCTCATAGCTGTGGAAGGTATTGACCTTCCCCGCAGTCCCCTTGGTACTGACAGCGGCCACCCCCACGGCCCGGCCGCTGCTGTTTCCGCTTACCGCGGAGGAAGCGTCGTACACTGAATATACACCCGGTCTCTGATGCTCTGTCACGTTCATTCCCTGTTCTCTCCTTTCACCTCAAAGTCCAGGAAGGATCCGTCCTCCCTGTCCACCGCCACGGCCCAGACCTCAAACCGGCCCTGGACCGGGCATAGATACCCTCTCGTTTCCTCCCGGTAGACGGTCTCCCCCACCGAGAGCTCCTTTACCTTCAGCCCGCCGGGGCCCTCCCGATCCAGAGCGGCGGTAAGCACATCCAGCCCCCGCTGGACCTCCTCGGCGGCGGAGGCGTACACATCCAGTCCGAAGGTGAGCTCCACTGTCCTGCCGTAGAGCTCCTCCCATTTGCCTTTTTCCCGGTCAAACCGCTCCCCCAGGTAGTTCTGGAGCCCAGAGCCCTTACACTCCATCCCCCGGAGGGAGACCGCCGCCACAGCCTTGTCCGGACGCTGCCGCTTCTCCTCCCGCCAGGCCGGGACCGCGTCCAGCCCCTTCTGTCGCAGATAGCTCACCAGCTCCTGCCGGAGCTCCTGTACTCCCTTCATGGCTTCACCTCGTCCCGCTCCCGGCACAGGGCCCATTGGTAGAAGACCCGGTCCCCTATCAGCACCGCCCGTTGGCGCAGGATCTCAAAAACCCGTCCGTCCCAGGAGATCCCGGTCACATTCTCCAGACTCTCCCCGGCGGGGCCTAAGTAGAGGTACAGCCCCTCAGGGCCCATCCCCAGGGGGGAGGGGCTCTCCCCCGGCTTCTTCTCCCTGACGCTCTGGAAAAAGGCCCGGATCTCCCGGTCCTCCTCCCCCCGCAGCTTCACCTTCTGCCCATACTGCTCCAACATCCGCTCCCACAGTCCGCTCTCCATCAGGTCCTCACTCCCTTAAAGGCAAATCCCTCGTCCTTCAGATAGGGCTTCATTACCGTCTGTGCTTGGAGTTCCAAGGCTTTCCGCCGGTACTCCCCCTCCCGTTTCCGGATGGTCACGTCCCCGGCGGTGAAGCTTTCCACTCCGCCGCTTTCTGTGCTCTCCAGCCCTGCCAGAGCCAGCCAGGCCGCCGCCACAGGGAAGGCGTCCCCACAGTCCTCGGGGGTAAGCCCCGGCTTCAACCGCCCCTTCAGCTCCTCCACGGCGGCGGCGCAGAGGAGGGAGAGTGCTTCGCTCTCCCCCCGGCTGCCCAGCGCCATGGCCAGTTCCATGACCCGCTCCGTCATGGCTCAGACCTTCAAGACCTTGCTGGCGTCCTGGAACACCTTGGCAAAGCCGGCCACGGTAGTGACCGCCGCCCGGTCCATCTGCCGGTCGATGAGCTTGTCATACTCCACCAGCACGTCGCTGGCCTTCACCATCTCCAGGGCGTACCGCTTGTCCAGTCCAATGAGGGTCCCGGTGCCCAGTGCCGAGGTCCGCAGCAAATTGGCCCCCAGAGGCGTGGTCAGCTTGCCGGTCCCCTGGAAGTTCAGCCCGGTCATGGGGTTCTGGAGCTCCTCCATCTTCAGCATCTGGAGCATCACGTCCCCGCTCACCAGCAGGGTGTTCATCTCATAGGGCTCGAACTGGGCCCAGAAATCCACCAGCTCGCTGTAAGTGAGCTTTCCGGCTGTGCCCCCGATGGGCGCGGTGCCCACGGAAAGCTGGGCGGCGGCGTTGTCGTTGCCGTCCCCGTTCTTCAGCACCTCAATGGCGTCCTCCAGCAGCTGCCGGCTGATGTGGGCGCCGATCTGCCGCAATGCCACCGAGAAGAGGTCCAGCTTCTGATACCGCACCGCCTCATAGGTGGCGGTGAGCATCCGCCCCCGCTTGTGGAGCTTCACCAGGTTCTCCTGGGTACGGATCTGGGTCTGGGGCAGATTGGCCCCCTCGGACACCCACTTGACCTCCTTCTGCCCCTTGGTGGGGTTGGAGGTGATGGAGCGGTAATCCATGCCGCTGATGTTGGTGACCGTGGCCGTGATGGCGGGCAGGATGTCCGCCTCTTCCATACCCTGCCGCACGCTGCGGGCCATGTACTCAGGGAAGAGCACCGCCGACTGGGCGCTCTGGAAAAACTTCTCCACCGGGTCGCTGCCCGGCCCCTTGACCTTGATGTCAAACCGCTTGAGCTGCCGCTGATAGGCGTCCAGCCCCTCCAGGGCCGTACCCTTATACCGCTCAGAAGGGTCCTCGGCCTCCAGCACGGCGGCGCCCGACGTTGTCTTGACTTACGGCGGTTATCGGTTCGTCGGCGATATGCTGAAACTCGCGAAAAAAGCGGCGCGAAAACGGTCGCTTGGCTTCATAATCTCCC
>JAGBDQ010000037.1 GCA_017937415.1 Oscillospiraceae bacterium | reverse complement strand
TTGGTCCGAGTGGCGAGACTTGAACTCACGGCCTCTTGACCCCCAGTCAAGCGCGCTACCAACTGCGCCACACCCGGATATTTGGTTTTGGCTCAAACGAGCTTTATTATATTAGCACACTTCCCCACGCTTGGCAAGTCTTTTTTCAAAAATTTTCGTTTTTCTCCTCACCCCGCCTTTTCCAGGGTATGCATCTCCCCCTGATGGATCTTACGAAGCCGTTTCAGGGAAAGAAAATCCATGGGCCGGGTGGCGGCCGGGACATAGGGTAAGCAGGCCGCGCCGCTCTCGGTTAGGACCTCGGCCACAAAGTGAGAACAAAAGTAATACTTCCGGCGCACAAAGGGAAGGCGGAAATAGCAGGCCATGGCTCCCAGGATGCTGTAATGATAGTCCTCCCGGCAGGCATACATAAGGGCAAGCCGCTCCCGGATCTGAAGGTAGGTCTCCTTGCTGACCGTGAGGGCATAAAGGCAGCAGGGCGTACCGGGGTGCAGGGCAAAAAAGCCTGTTCCCGCCCGCTCCCGGACAAAGCCGCCGGGCAGAGGCCACCGGGGATACTTCCGGGCAAAACTGTAAAAATACCCGCTGGGACCGTCCAGGCCAATGGAAGCATGGGTGTAATCTCCCGAAATAAAAAAGTGGATCATCCGGGAAGCGACAGACCCGGAGCGGGACAACAAAATGTAGACGGTGTGCTCCATGGCTTTCGCCTCCCTTTTCTATCATAATATCACATGATATTCCTTCGGGCAAGGAAATAATGCCTATGGCCGTGGATTTTCTTTTTCCATCTTCCTTGAAAATACGGCTCAGGGCTTGCAATCAGGGAATTTTTCCGATATAATGTTTGGGAATTTATTCTGAGGGCGCCCCGGCGTCAAAACCAAAGAAAGCGTGATACCATGAAATACGATTTTACCGCCATTGAAAAGAAGTGGCAGGACCGGTGGGCTGTGGAAAAGCCCTACGCCGCCGTCACCGGGGACAAGAGCCGCCCCAAGTTCTACGGCCTCATCGAGTTCCCCTACCCCTCAGGCCAGGGGCTCCATGTGGGTCACCCCCGGCCCTACACCGCCATGGACATCGTGGCCCGGAAGAAGCGGATGGATGGCTATAACGTGCTGTTCCCCATGGGCTTTGACGCCTTCGGCCTGCCCACCGAGAACTACGCCATCAAAAACCACATCCACCCCGCGGTGGTCACAAAACAGAATATTGCCCACTTTACCGAGCAGCTCAAGAAGATCGGCTACTCCTTCGACTGGGACCGGGTGGTGGATACCACCGACCCCAGCTATTATAAGTGGACCCAGTGGATCTTCCTCCAGCTCTACAAGCGCGGCCTGGCCTACAAGGCCACCATGCCGGTGAACTGGTGTACCTCCTGCAAGTGCGTGCTGGCCAACGAGGAGGTGGTGGAAGGCGTGTGCGAGCGCTGTGGCTCCCCCGTCATCCGCAAGGAAAAGAGCCAATGGATGCTGAAGATCACCGAGTACGCCCAGAAGCTGCTGGACGGCCTGGACGAGGTGGACTTTATCGACCGGGTCAAGACCCAGCAGCGCAACTGGATCGGGCGGAGTACCGGCGCGGAGGTCACCTTCAAGGCCACCACCGGAGAGGACATCATTGTCTTCACCACCCGGCCCGACACCCTCTTCGGCGCCACCTATATGGTCCTCTCCCCCGAGCATGCTCTGGTGAAGGGCTGGCTGGAGAGCGGCAAGCTGAAGAATGCCGATGAGATCGCCGCCTATCAGAAGGTGGCCGCCTCCAAGTCTGACATGGAGCGCACTGAACTCAACAAGGAAAAGACCGGTGTCAAGCTGGACGGCGTCAAGGGCGTGAACCCGGTGAACGGCAAGGAGATCCCCATTTTTATCTCAGACTACGTCCTTTCCACCTACGGAACCGGCGCTATCATGGCGGTCCCCGCCCACGACGACCGGGACTGGGAGTTCGCCAAGAAGTTCGGCTGTGAGATCATCGAGGTGGTCTCGGGCGGCGAGGACGTGCAGAAGGCCGCCTTCACCGCCAAGGACGACACCGGCATCATGGTCAACTCCGACTTTCTCAACGGCCTCACCGTCAAGGACGCTATCCCGGTCATCACCAAGTGGCTGGAGGAGAAGGGCATCGGTGAAGCCAAGGTCAACTACAAGCTCCGGGACTGGGTGTTCTCCCGCCAGCGCTACTGGGGCGAGCCTATCCCTATGGTTTGGTGTGACAAGTGCGGCTGGGTGCCCCTCCCCGAGGACCAGCTGCCCCTCACTCTCCCCGAGGTGGACAATTACGAGCCTACCGACGACGGGGAATCTCCCCTCTCCAAAATGACCGACTGGGTGAACACCACCTGCCCCTGCTGCGGCGCTCCCGCCAAGCGGGAGACCGACACCATGCCCCAGTGGGCAGGCTCCAGCTGGTACTTCCTCCGGTATATGGACCCCCATAACGACAAGGAGCTCTGCTCCAAGGAGGCTTTGGAGTACTGGTCCCCGGTGGACTGGTACAACGGCGGTATGGAGCACACTACCCTTCACCTCCTCTACTCCCGGTTCTGGCACCGGTTCCTCTATGACATCGGAGTAGTGCCCACCAAGGAGCCCTATGCCAAGCGGACTTCCCACGGCATGATCCTGGGCGAGGGCGGCGAGAAGATGTCCAAGTCCCGGGGCAACGTGGTCAACCCGGACGACATCATCAAGGCCTACGGCGCCGACACTCTGCGGCTCTATATCATGTTCATCGGCGACTTTGAGCAGGCCGCCACTTGGTCGGACAACGCGGTCAAGGGCTGCAAGCGGTTTTTGGACAAGGTATGGAACCTGTCCGAGAGCTGCACCGACAGCCTCAACTATACCCCTGAGAACGAGGCGGGCATCCACAAGTGCATCAAAAAGGTGGCCGACGACATTGAAGCCATGAAGTTCAACACCGCCATCGCCGCCATGATGACCTTAGTGGGCGATTTCCAGAAGAACGGCTGCTCCAAAGGGGATATGAAGGCTCTTATCACCATGCTCTCCCCCTTCGCTCCCCATATTGCCGAGGAGCTGTGGGAAAACCTGGGCTTTGCCGGAGAAGACCACGCCATGGTCTGTCAGCAGCCCTGGCCTTCCTATGACGAGAGCAAGACAGTGGCCCAGACCGTCACCATCGCCATTCAGGTCTCCGGCAAGATGCGGGGCACCGTGGAGGTGCCCGCGGGCAGCGACAACGCCGCCATTGAGGCCCACGCCAAGACTGTCCCCACCGTGGCCAAGTTCCTGGACGGTCTGGAGATCGTCAAAGTCATCCATGTGCCCGGCAAGCTGGTGAACTTCATCGGTAAGCCCAAGGCCTGAGGGGACACCCCTATGGAACAGTTCTCCGATCCTCAGATCCATTTGGCCGTGCCGGAGCAAGTGGACGAGATCTTCGCCATCATGTCCGGGGTCGCCGCCCAGATGGAGCATCCGGAATACTATGTGATCGATGACAGAGACTATGTGGCCCGGCACATCTCTCAGGAGGGTTTCACCCTCCTCTGGATGGAGGGTGAAACGGTGGCCGGATTTCTCATCGTCCACCTTCCCCGTCCGGGGGATGAACACAACTTAGGCAATGACCTGGGTTTCTCCCCCCGTCAGCTCCTCCTCTCAGCCCACATGGAGTCGGCCGCCATTCTGCCCCAATTCCGGGGCAGAGGCATCCAGAAAAAGCTCCTTGCCGCCGCCGGGGGACGGGTAAGGCAAATGGGCTTCCAATATAGTCTCTGTACCGTCCACCCCGACAACCTGCCCAGCCTGAAAAGCCTGCAGTCCCTGGGCTATCAGGTAGCCGCCACCAAGCTAAAGTACGGCGGAAAGCTCCGCCACATTATGAAAAAGGAGCTTGGCTCCATCCAAGGAGGTTTTCCCATGAAAGGCCTGCATCACATCGCGCTCTGGGCCCCCGATGAGTCCGGATTCCGCCAGGCGTTGGAGTTCTACAACAAGGTCCTGGGCTGCCCCGTAGTCCATACTTGGGAGCGGAAAGGACAGAGCGCCGCCATGCTGGATCTGGGGGGTACACGCCTGGAACTGGTCATTGACCCTGCCGGAGCCAACGGCCCCTTTGCCCACATCGCCTTCGATGTGGAGGATGTGGACGCCGTGGTGGAGACCGTCCGCGCCGCCGGCCGGCCTATCACCATGGAGCCTACCGACGTGTCCCTGGGCCCCGACTACCCTGCCCGGGTAGCCTTCTGCAAGGGCCCCATCGGAGAGCTGGTGGAATTTTTCCAGGTCAAATAAGCATTTCAAAGCAGCCAAGTCTGCCGCCGGGGCTTCTCCCGGCGGCAGACCTCCTGTCAGCCGACAGAATTTTGCTTGGCATTTCCGCGGAAACGTGATATACTGAATGTGTATCCGGGTATAGCGAAGTTGGTATCGCGCCTGGTTTGGGAGGATAGACCGCTTATCCTTGAGCTCCAAATCGAAACCTCGGAAGCTGTCTGGACAGTAGCACATTCTGAAATCTCCTGGCGCAAATCCTCGCTCCAAATTCCCCTTTGACCACATGGATGACCACAGTCAGAGTGAACTTGCTTTTTCCCGAAAATCGTGTTATAAACTAAATACCCGGGTGTAGCCTATCGGTTAGGCACTTGGTTTGGGAGGATAGACCGCTTATCCTTGAGCT
>JAGBDQ010000036.1 GCA_017937415.1 Oscillospiraceae bacterium | reverse complement strand
GTGGCGATACCCAGGGAGTCCAGCTTACCGCCCACCCAGTAGGCCATCTGGATGCCCCGGCCGTCGGAATCCATCAGCACACTGAAGGACTCGTCAGGGGTGAGGGTGCCGCCCAGATCGGTGAGCAGGTCCTGCTGCATCTCCCGGTTGCCGCCGAAGCCGCCGGTGGCCAGGACCACGGCCTTGCAGTTGAATTTGATGTAGTCCCCGTCGGCGTTGGTGGCCACCAGTCCGGTGACGGCGCCGCCGTCGGTAAGGAGCTGCTGGGCCTCGGTGGAGAAGAAGAACTGGGCGCCGTCGGCGATGGCCTTCTCCCGGTTTTTGCCGTGGATGTAAGTCTGGCCGCACTCCCGGTTATAGAAGCTGCAGGTGGCGGGCCAGAACTTGTAGATGCCGATGTGGTCCATCTGGTGCTCGCTGGGGGGGTAGAAGGCAGTGGTCATCTTGCCCAGCTCCTCCTCGTTGAGGACGGACAGGTACTCGTCCATGTTCTTGCCGGCGTTCTGGCAGAACTTCATCATCAGGGCGGGGTTGGCCTGATAATTGGTGTTGACCATCCAGTTGTTGTAGTACTCGATGGGGTCGATGTCGGGCACGCCCCGGGCCTTCAGGGCGGAGGCGTTGGGCGTGCCGGCCTCGTTACCCATGGCGTTGTAGCGGTCCTCGGCCTGGGACTCAATGAGGATCACCTTCACCCCCTGGGAGGCCAGGTAGCGGCAGGCGTTGAGGCCGGCATAGCCGTGGCCCACAACCACTACATCGGCATCATGGGTCTCCTTGATCTTGTCGTCGGAGATGGCCTCGGGAGCGGTGCGCCAGGCGGCCTGGCTGCCCGCCACAGGGGCGGTGCTGCCGCCGGGCAGGGTGAGCAGCTCCACGGGGATCTCCCCCTTGGCCTGCTGGATGCACTTTTCGGCAGCCTTCTTCACGCCCTCGGAGGTGTTGGTGGCGCCCGAGACGGCGTCGATGTCGGCGCTCTGCTTCTCCAGCAGGGCGGCCTTCAGGGCGTCGCCGGCCGCCTGGCCGATGGTGTCGGTCTCGGTGGAGAGATCCAGTGTCACGTCAGTGATGGCCTCGGCCGAGAAGGTCATGGTCACGATCACGTCACCCAGATGTCCCTTGGCCTTGGCGGCGTAAGTGCCGGGGTGATAGGTGCCGGCGGGCCCTTCGGGGTTCTGGGACTCTTTGCCGCCATTCGCGGAGCATGCCCCCAGCAGGCCCAGAGCGGCCAGGCTTGCGGTCCCGGCGGCGGCTCCTTTCAGGAAGTCGCGGCGGGAAATTTGGTCCTTCTTCATTTCATTGACTCCTTCCTTTTTCTTTTTGAATGTGATATACTGCTTTTCGAGCTCATTGACAGAATATCAACATTCTGGCATGAGGATTATAGCATAAAGAATTACGTTTACACCCGGTTCCCGACAGATGGACAGATTTCCGGGATAACTGGAATGGAGGGATCGCCCCATGCTTCGCTTTGCCATCGTCGAGGATATGGATAACGAGCGTGACCTGCTCGCGTCCTTTTTGAACCGCTATTTAGACGCCCACGGCCTGGAGGGAACCGTTTTTCCCTTTTCCTGCGGGGAGGAACTGCTGAAAAACTATCCGCCGGAGCCCGACGGGATCTTTTTGGACATTGAGATGGACGGCATGAGCGGCATGGAGTGCGCCCACCGCATCCGGGCGTTTGACCGGGAGGTCACCCTTCTGTTTGTCACCAATATGGTCCAGTTTGCCCTGGAGGGGTACGAGGTCAATGCCGCCGATTTCATGGTCAAGCCCATCACTTACGAGAGCTTTGCCTTGCGGATGGACCGGCTCATGGGCCGGCTGGAGCGAAAGCGGGAGCGATTTCTTATCGTGAAGCAGGGCGGCCGGACCCTGCGCCTCAATGCCGGGGAGATCGCCTGCGTGGAATCCCTCAACAAAAAGACCATCCTTCACAAAACCAACGGCGAGACTCTCACCTGTACCGAGCCGCTCTACACCCTGGAAAAATCCCTGGGCAGCGGATTTTTTCGCTGCCACAACGCCTTTCTGGTCAATCTGGACCTGATCGAGGCCCTCTCCGCCGGGGAGGCCACTGTCTGCGGGGAAAAGATCCCCATCAGCAAATACCGGAAAAAAGAGTTTTTGGCCGCCCTGGCCAATCATCGGGGGAGGCTTCTGTAGGAATGGGATACTGGGAGTATGTTTACATCAGCGGCCAGTGGTTCTGGCAGCACTGGTCCGTGACCCTCCTTCTCTCCCTCTTTGAGGGCGGGCTCTTTCTGTGGCTGACGGAGCCTTTGGGGGAAAAACACAACGGCAAGTGGGCCTCTTCGGGGGAAAAGCTGGTCTTTCTGGGGCTGTGTGTTCTGATCCAGCTGCGGCACCTGCCCGTGGTCTCCCACTGTCTCGCCTTTATGGCCTTGTGGGCGGGGTATCTCCTCCTCACCCACTGGGTGGATCTGGGACAGGCTCTTTTCTTCAGCGGGATCTTCTGCCTGACCAGCGAGCTGGTCAAACTCCTGCTCAAGGACGGAGTGGTGGCCGGGATCATCGCCTACCTGATCCCCGGTCTTCCCGGCGGTGTCCTTAACGGCATTATCCTGGTGTGTTACCTGGGCGTGCTGGGCAGATTGACCTTCTTTATCCGCAGGCAGATCCTGAACCAGCTCCGCCCCGGGTTTGGACCCAATGGAGTCCAGAGTCTGGGACTTCTTCTCCCCCTTATTCTCCATCTCCTCGTACGCAGTCTTCAGTTTGAATATATGGGGACGGACAGCTACCTGTGGCTCCGGCTCCAGCTGATCCAAATCGCCAACGCCTTCTGTGCCCTCGTCTTGGTCCTCACCACCCAGCGCTCCCTGGCTGCTGTCCGGGAGCGGAACGAACACCTGAAGGGTGAAATGCTTCTCCGGGAACAGCAGCGGCAGTACCTGGTGCGCAAGGAGACCATAGACGCCGTCAACCGGAAATACCACGACTTAAAGCACTACCTGGCAGGGATCGAAGCTCTCAGCGCCGGGGGCGGTGCCACAGGAGAGGAGGTCCAGGGCTACGTAAAGGCCATGGGCAGGGAGATCGAGCCCTACGAGCAGTTTCTGGACACAGGCAGCGAGATGCTGGACATCCTGCTGCCCGAGCGTATCCGTCAGTGTCAGGAGAAGGACATCCGGCTCATTCCCTTGGTAGATGGTCGGAGATTGGGTTTTATCAATAGCCTGGACCTGTGCGCCATGTTCGGAAACGCCATGGACAACGCCATAGAGGCCGTCCAGGGGCTCAAAGAGCCTGAGCTGCGGGAGATCCATGCGCGCCTCGGGGTCTCCCAGGGGCTTGCCATGCTGTGCTTCCGCAACTATTTTGACGGCCAGGTGAAAAAGCAGGGAGAGCGGCTCCTCACCCGCAAGGAAAACACCGGGGACCACGGCTACGGTCTGGAGAACATCCGCCGGATCGCCGAACGCTACGGCGGCACCGCCGCCTGGGAGATCCAGGGCCAGGAATTCTCCCTCAACATTCTTATTCCCGTTCCCCCAGAGGAAAAAACGGCAGAGTAACGCAAAGGACCCCATTCCGGTGGCTGCGCCTCCGGAATGGGGTCCTTTCTCTCTGTTTCTTTATTTGGCCATATCCCAGTTCAGGATCTCCCCGGTATAGAGGTCCACGCACACCCGGACCTGACTGGTAAAGGGGCTGTCCTGACTCTGGTGCTCCAGGGTCAACGCCCAGCCCAGGCGGGTCAGGGAATAATAGCGGAGGTTCACCATATCCCCGGGGTCCACAGTGGAACTCTCAGTGGTGTCCGGGCGGTCCTCCTCTTCCTCCCCGGCGGCCGTGGGGATCATCCACCCGGGCCGGGGCAGGCAGACCGCCACCTGGGCGGAGACCACCCCGTAGTCCTTCAGGTCCGGAGAGGCTTTCACCGCAATGGCCAGGGCCTCCTCTTGGGTCAGAGGCTCCTCCCCCGGTTCATGGTCGTCCAGCAGGGGCACATAGAAGCAGTTGGAGAGCTGGAAGGCTCCGGTGCAGGGATCAATGGTGATGCGCACCTGCTCGTAGGCGCTGAGGAGTGTCAGCTCCTCCCCCCAAAGCTCCACCCGGATAGGCTTGCCGAATTCAAACATCCAGGCGTGGTCGTCAAATTTCTCCACAGACTGGAATTCGTATCCCCGGGCGTAGGGCAGAGCGTCATACCAGTTCTGGGCCACGGCCAGGGCGTCCTCCTCTCCCATGGGGGTCCCCTCCTCAGCCAGTTCCCGGTCAAAGGCGGTGACGTGAATGAGATAGCCGCTCTGAGCGTCAAAGGTCACATCCCCATGGCCCCCGTCGGCGAAGGTGACCACCACCTCCTCCCGGTCCCACATCTGGTTGGTCTGCCGGGTCAGGGTGAGCTCTTCCCCATCGGTCTCCCGCTTGTTCACCGCCTCCAAAACCATGGCGGCCCGGGAGATGAACCACCCGTCGCTCAGGGCCTCCTCCCCCTCTGGGGCCGTGCTCTCGCCGGAGACGGGGTAGTGGGTGACCTGGGTGGTCTCGATCATGTCCCCCTGGTAGGTATCCCCCTCCTTGGGCATATGCCAGCGGGAGTAGGTATAGGTGGAGACCGCTCCCACAGCCAGCAGGGCCGCAGCCGCCAGGAGCACCAGGGCTGTCCGGCCCAGCTGCCGGGAGCCGGGGCCCGGCTTCCCCTCCCGTGCCCCCCGGGTCCGGGCCCGGTCGGTCTCCTCCAGAAGGTCGTCGCTCAGACGGCCCATGGCGTCGCTCAGGTCATTCCTGTTCAGCATGAAAATCCCTCCTCCGTCAGTCTCTTCCGCAGTCCCTTCCGGGCGCGGAAAAGCATACTTTTCACCTTGGACTCGCTTGCCCCCAGGCAGGCCGCAATGTCCTTCACAGGATCAGCGTAAAAGTACCGGCTCACAAATGCCTTCCGCGTCTCGCCCGGCAGAGTGCGCAGCCAGGCGTCCAGCACCTGGTCCAGACGGCGGCTCTCGGCCTCGTCCACCGTGGTGTCCCTGTCAGGCAAGACCTCCGCCAGCTCAGAGAGGGACAGGGCGTACTCCCCCATGCCCCGCTTCTGGCTGCGGTTTTTCCGGTAGCGGTCAATGGCGGTTTCCCGGGCCAGCTTGCCCAGGTATGTGGAAAGGACCTCCGGGCGGTGGGGCGGCATGGAGGACCAGGCCTTCAGGTACACATCGTTGACGCACTCCGCCTGATCCTCCGGGTCCGGGAGAATATTCCGGACGATCTTGGTGAGATAGCGGCTGTATTTTTCCTGGGTCTTTTGTATCGCGCTCTCCTCCCGTTCCCAGTAGAGCGCCACGATCTCTCTGTCCTCGGGCATATCAGGACCTCCTTCTCTGTCCGGCTTGTCAGGCGCCTTCCCCCTATATCCCGCAAAACCGGGTCAAAGGTTGCGCGGATACCAAAAGAATATCACCCTTCCCGGCATACCGCAAGGCTGGGAAGACAGTCCAAAAGAAAAACGTCGGCTTACGCCGCTTTCCTTGCTTTTTTTCTCCCGGCGTGATATACTGGTTATAATTTTCCTTCCCCGGCTTTTCCGGGCGCATTTTACAGGCAAAGGAGGTAAGGTCGGTGAACAAAAAAGGTCTCTCCAGACTTCTGGAGCCAAGCTTTCAGCTCTACTTCATCGTGCTGGCCGCTTTCGCGCTGGTCACCGCTCTGTCCGGCAAGTATCTTCTTGCCGTATCCGAGGCCCTGGTGATCCTGATCCTGTTTCTCTATTTCCGCCGCCGCAACGCCCTGCGCCGCCGGGAGATCATGAGCTACATCGAGAACATCTCGGGGGACATTGACGTGGCCACCAAGGACACAGTGGTCAACGCCCCCCTGCCCATGGTCATCTTCCGTCCGGACACCGGGGAGGTCATCTGGTCCAACAACCTCTTCCTCCACATCACCGGGGAGAAGGACCACCTCTTTGACCGGCGTCTTACCGAGGCGGTGCCCGACTTTGACTCCCGCTGGCTTATGGAGGGCAAGAGCCAATGTCCCACCGAGGTCTACATCGGTGAGCGGCGGTATCAGGTCTTTGGCCGGCTGGTCCACACCAACGACAAGGACAAGCGCAGCTATCTGGCCACCACATACTGGGTGGACGTGACCGAGTTCTCCACCATTCAGGAGGAGTTTTACGGCTCTCGCCCCGTGGTGCTCCTTCTCCTCATGGACAACTATGAAGAGGTTTTCAAGGGGATCGGGGACAACATCAAAACCGCCATGCAGGTGGACATCAACCGCCGGCTGGACGAGTGGGCCGCCCCCACAGGGGGCATGCTCTGCCGCTATGACCGGGACCGGTATCTGCTGATTGTGGAGGCCCGGGGCCTTCAGGCGCTCATTGACAGCAAGTTCGATATTCTGGACCAGGTTCGGGAGGTGGTCAACCCCAACGGCCTGCCCGTGACCCTGTCCATCGGCGCCGGGCGGGATGCCGACTCCTTTGCCGAGCTGTTTCAGTACGCCTCCCTCTCCCTGGAAATGGCCCTCTCCCGGGGGGGCGACCAGGCGGTGGTCAAGAACAAATTCAACTTTGACTTCTACGGCGGCCGCGCCAAGGAGACCGAGCGGCAGACCAAGGTGAAGAGCCGGGTCATGGCCAACGCCCTGAACTCCCTCATTGGGGACGCTTCCCAGGTCTTTGTGATGGGCCACGCCTTCCCCGATCTGGACTGCGTCGGCCCCGCCGCCGGTATTGCGGCCATTGCCCGGAAACGGGGGACCGACATCCACATCATCCGGGGAAACGATCCCAGCCCGGCCGACGCCATGATGGACCGGCTGGCCGCTCTGCCCCAATATGCCGACGTGTTCCTCTCCCCCACCGATGCCATAGTCCGGGCCGATCCCCAGTCCCTGCTGGTGGTGGTGGACACCAACCGGCCCGAGCAGGTACTCTCCCGTGACCTGCTGGAATCCATCAACCGGGTGGCTGTCATCGACCACCACCGCCGGGCGGCAAGCTATATCGAGGGCGCCACCCTCAGCTTCCACGAGCCTTACGCCTCCTCGGCCTCCGAGCTGGTCACCGATCTGCTCCAGTACATTCTGAAGCCCGAGGAGCTTCTGCGGGAGGAGGCCGACGCCCTTCTGGCCGGCATCGTGCTGGACAGTAAAAACTTTGTCTCCCGGACAGGGAGCCGGACCTTTGAATCCGCCGCCTATCTCCGCCGGGCGGGCGCGGACACCGACCAGGTCCGCAGCTTCTTCGCCGCCGATCTGCCCAGCACCATCGCCCGGTATGACATTATCCGTCAGGCCCAGCTCTACCGGGACGGGATCGCCATCGCGGTGCTGGACCACCCGGTGGACCGGGTCACCGCCGCCAAGGCCGCGGACGAGCTGCTCACCGTGGCGGGCGTGGACGCCTCCTTTGTCCTCTTCCCAGGAGAGGACGGGCGGATCATCCTCTCTGCCCGAAGTGTGGGCAAGGTCAACGTACAGGTCATTTTGGAAATGCTGGGCGGAGGCGGCAACGCCACCGGCGCCGGGGCCCAGGTCTCGGGCAAGAGCCTGGACGAGGTCTGCGGAGAGCTGACCACCGCCATTGATAAGTATTTTGAGACAGAATAAGGAGTGTTTGATATGAAAGTAATTCTTCAGCAGGACGTGAAGGGCCAGGGCAAGAAGGGCCAGCTCATCGAGGCCAGCGACGGCTACGCCCGGAACTTCCTCATCCCCCGGAAGCTGGCGGTGGCTGCCACCGCCGAAAACCTGAACACCATGCGGCAGCAGGAGAAGGCCAAGCTGGCCCAGGAGGCCGCTGAGCGAGCCGCCGCCTTAGAGCTGGCCGAGCAGCTCAAGGGCTGCATGGTCAAGATCCCCGCCAAGGCGGGCAATGGGGGCAAGCTGTTCGGCTCGGTGACCTCCAAGGAGGTCTCGGATGCCCTGAAAGCCCAGACCGGCCTGGACATCGCCAAGACCAAGATCGTGCTTCCCGAGCCCATCAAGGCCTTCGGGACCTACCAGCTCAAGTGCAAGTTAGGATATGAGATCTCGGGGACCATCAATGTCATTGTGACGGAGGCGTAAAGGCTTCCCCCCCCAGGGGAAGGCTTACGAACACGGAGGTGAATTATCATGGACGAACTGATCTCCCGCCAGATGCCCCACTCGGCTGAGGCCGAGCAGGCCGTGCTTGGCGCCATTCTCATCGACGAACACCGGCTCAATCTGGTCATGGGGACCCTGAAGGCCGAGGATTTCTACCTCCGGCAAAATCGGGATATTTTTGAAGCCATCTCCTCCATGTATAACTTCTCCGAGAAGGTGGACCCGGTCACCGTACTGGACAAGATGAAGCAGCTGGGCACCTACCAGGAGAACGTCTCCTACGAATATATCCGTCAGCTTATGCTCACCACCCCCACTGCCGCCAATGTGGAGGACTATGTCAATATCGTCCGGGACAAGTCCCTTCTGCGGCAGGTAGCCATGACCGCCGACAGCATCACCGAGCTGGTCCGGGAGGGCACCTCCACCGCCCAGGAGACCCTGGACGTAGCGGAACAGCGGATCTACGCCCTGCGGCAGGGCCGCTCGTCCCAGGGGCTGGAGCCCCTCTCCCCCATCATTCAGGACGTGATCCAGCGGCTCAACGAGCTCTCGGCCAGCGGCAGCGAGGTGCCGGGGCTCTCCACCGGACTTCCGGACATTGACCGGGCCATCTCGGGTCTCAACAAGTCCGACCTGCTGATCCTGGCCGCCCGCCCCGGCGTGGGCAAAACCTCCATCGCCCTCAATATGCTGCTGCAGACCGGCAAATTTTCCGGCAAGACGGCGGTCTTTTTCTCTCTGGAAATGAGCCGGGAGCAGCTTGCCATGCGGCTCATCTCGGCCGAGTGCTTTGTGGAGCTCAAAAAACTGATCACAGGGCGCCTGGGAGATGACGACTGGACCAAGGTGGCCGCCGCCACCGCCTCCCTGAGTCAGACAAACATTCTCATTGACGACAACCCCATGCTTTCGGTGGCCGACATGAAGGCCAAGTGCCGCCGGGTGGATAACCTGGGCCTGGTCGTCATAGACTACCTTCAGCTTATGACCTCAGCCGGCGGTCCCGGCCGCGGAGGTGAAAACCGTCAGCAGGTGGTCTCCGACATCTCCCGGGCTCTGAAGATCATGGCCAAGGACCTGAACGTGCCGGTGCTCTGCCTCAGCCAGCTCTCCCGCGCCAGCGAAAGCCGGAGCGACAAGCGGCCCATGCTCTCCGACCTCAGAGAGTCGGGTGCCATCGAGCAGGACGCCGACATCGTCATGTTCCTCCACCGGGAGAGCTACTACAACGACGACGCCGACAACCACAATCTGGCCGAGTGCATCATTGCCAAGAACCGCCATGGCGAGACCGGCACGGTGGAGCTCCAGTGGATCCCCGAGTTCACCACCTTCCGCTCCCTGGACCGCTACCATCAGGAGCACTGAAATGCTTGACCAAGCTGACGCCCTCATTCGGGAATACGATATGCTCCCCCCCGGGACCAGGGTGCTGTGCGCCGTTTCGGGAGGCGCGGACTCGGTGTGTCTGCTCCATATGCTCTTCCAAAGGGAGGACATTTCTGTGGTGGCCGCCCACTATAACCACCAGCTCCGGGGACAAGAGTCTGACCGGGACGAGCAGTTTGTCCGGGAGTTGTGCGGGAAATGGAGGATCCCCCTCATGGTCGGCCGGGGAGATGTAAAAGCCTTTGCCCGGAACGAAAAGCGTTCCACAGAGGAAGCCGGGCGTATCCTGCGGTACGCTTTTTTGCGTGAGACCGCTGAGGCACTGGGAGGAGCCCTCATCGCCACCGCCCACAACGCCGACGACAACGCCGAAACCATCCTTTTCAACCTCATTCGGGGCACGGGACTCCGTGGGCTCACGGGCATCGCGCCCATGCGAGACGGCTTGATCCGGCCTCTGCTCAAATGTTCCCGGCAGGATATTGAGGAATACCTCCAAGCTCATGACCTTCCCCATGTGGAGGATTCCTCCAACACAGACGAAACATACTCCCGCAACCGGATCCGCCATCAGGTCATCCCTGTATTGCAGGAGTTGAACCCAAAAGCGATCGAGCACATCAGTTCTACCGCCCGACAACTTAGCGAGATTGATCAGGCCTTAGAAACAGAAGCCCGAAAATATACTGCACAGGTCACGGTACAAAATGGCCGTCTGGAATTTCCTTTTTTTAATTATCGCTGTGTCCCGGCAGAACTTTTGTCCCGCATGCTCTTGCAGTTGTTTGATAAACTCGGCGTAGGCCGCAAAGACATCTCCGCTGAGCATCTTCGTGCGCTGCAATATATGATGATGCATTCGCGTTTTCGGTATGAAAGCCGGATGGATCTTCCACATGGAATTGTCGCCCGTTGCTATTGGAACACTCTCATTCTGGGAACTCGTCCACAAAAATTAACCGAATTGCAGTTAATCACTCATTTCCCTGTTCAATGGGGGAAATATATCTTAACTTTGTTGGATCAACCGATTGGAGATGGATTGTCTCTTCGTGTCTCTGTCGAGCCCTCTGCCGCTGTCACCGTGGGCCCCTGCCCGCCTGCCCAGCGGCTCCATCTCCCGGGCACCAACGGCCCACGCACCATCAAGCGGCTATGTCTGGACAAAGGCATTGGCCTTGCAGAGCGGGATACCCTCCCCGCCTTTTATGTGGGCGACCGGTTGGCCGCTGTCTGGCCTTTAGGGGTAGATGTGGAATTTCAACCGACACAAAAGGAATGCCGGTTTATTCAAATCAAATATACAGAGGAGAAGGAATATGAGTAATGTCATGGAGAAAGATATTGATCACGTTCTGCTGTCCGAGGAGGAGCTGCAGACCCGGGTCAGGGAGCTGGGCAGGCAGATCTCCCAGGATTACGCCGGGAAGGAGCCCATGCTGGTGAGTGTGCTGCGGGGCTCCTACATCTTTATGGCCGATCTGACCCGGGCCATCGACTGTATGTGCCTGGTGGATTTTATGGCGGTATCCTCCTATGGCTCGGGCACCACCTCCTCGGGACAGGTCAACATCATCAAGGATCTTTCCGACTCCATTGAGGGCAAGGACATCATCGTGGTGGAGGACATTCTGGATTCGGGCAACACCCTCTACTACCTGATGCAGGTCCTCCAGGCCCGGAATCCCGCCTCCATCAGGCTGTGCACCCTGCTGGACAAGCCCTCCCGCCGGGCCAAGCCCATCCAGTCCGACTATGTGGGCTTCACCGTCCCGGACGCCTTTGTGGTGGGCTACGGTCTGGACTACGACGAGAAGTACCGCAATCTGCCCTACATAGGCGTTTTGAAGCCCGAAGTCTATGAGAAATAAGGCATTGTCAGGCTCCTTCGCTGACCTGTTCTCCGCCCTTCTTTCTGAAAGGATGTGCATTCCCCTTGAACAATAAGATCACCGGCAGAGACATTGGCTTTCTGGCCCTGGTGGTGGCCATTCTGGTCATCACCCTCAGTGTCTTTCACTGGAACAACGCCAGAAATTCCCCCTCCTCGGCGGATATTCGCTCCCTCATTGAGAGCCAGCAGGTGGAGACCCTCACCGTGAAGGACTCCACCCTCACCATGACCCTCAAGCAGCCCTGGAACGGGGAACGCACAGTCACTGCCAAGCTGTGGTCCGCCGAAGCTTTTCACAACGAGTATCAGGAGATCCTTGCCGAGCAGAAGCGCACAGGGGCTCTTACGGACTACAATTTTGAGCCCTCCGAGCTCCCCGCCCTCCTCAATTTTCTCCCCTGGCTGGTCCTGCTGGCCTTCTTCGGGCTGATGCTTTTTGTGCTCATCACCCGTCAGACAAACCAGGCCGGCGGGGGCATCGGGGTAGACCGGGCCACTCACTTCAACCGGGCCCGGACCAAGACGGTGAACGCCGAAGGGAAAAAGATCACCTTTGCCGACGTGGCCGGAGCCGACGAGGAGAAGGCTGAGCTTCAGGAGGTGGTGGACTTTCTCCGGGATCCCGAGCGCTACCTGAAGCTGGGGGCCAGGATCCCCAAGGGGATCCTGCTGGTGGGCCCTCCGGGCACCGGCAAGACCCTGCTGGCCAAGGCCGTGGCCGGGGAGGCCGGGGTAGGCTTTCTCTCCATCTCGGGCTCGGACTTTGTGGAGCTTTATGTGGGCGTGGGCGCCGGACGGGTCCGGGACCTCTTTGACCAGGCCAAGAAGGACTCCCCTGCCATCGTGTTCATTGATGAGATCGACGCCGTGGCCCGCCAGAGGGGCGCCGGCCTGGGCGGCGGTCACGACGAACGGGAGCAGACCCTGAACCAGCTTTTGGTGGAGATGGACGGCTTCACTGCCAACGAGGGCGTGGTGGTCCTGGCCGCCACCAACCGGGTGGACATTCTGGACCCCGCCATTCTCCGCCCCGGCCGGTTTGACCGGCAGGTCTATGTGGGAGAGCCCGACGTGAAGGGCCGGGAGGAGATCCTGAAGGTCCATTCCCGGAACAAGCCCCTGGGCGATGATGTGGACCTCTCCATTCTTGCCAAGACTACCGCTGGCTTCACCGGCGCCGACCTGGAAAACCTGATGAACGAGGCTGCCCTCCGGGCCGCCAAGTTCCGCCGGGCCTATATCACCATGGAGGACCTGCAGGAGTCGGTGATCAAGGTGCTGGCCGGTCCGGAAAAGAAGAGCCGGGTGGTCATTGAGCGGGAACGGAAGCTCACCGCCTACCACGAGGCGGGCCACGCCTTAGTCATCCACGCCCTCCCCACCCAGGACCCGGTCCACTCCATCACCATCGTCCCCCGGGGCATGGCAGGGGGCATGACCATTCACCTGCCCAAGGAAGACCGGTCCTTCCTTTCCAAAAAGGAGCTCACCGACCGCATTGCGGTCTGCCTGGGCGGACGGTGCGCCGAGGAGCTGGTGCTGGGGGACATTTCCACCGGCGCGGGCAGCGACCTAAAAACAGCCTCCACCATCGCCCGGAATATGGTCATGCGTTACGGCATGAGCGACAAGCTGGGCAATGTGGTCTTTGATTCCGGCCACGACGAGGTGTTCATCGGCCGGAGTATGGCCCAGGCCAAAACCTACTCGGAGGAGACGGCCAACCTCATTGACGAGGAGGTCAAGTCCCTGCTGGACGAGGCCTACCGGACCTGCCATACCATTTTGACCCGGGACAGGGAATACCTGGAGCAGGTTGCCCGGTATCTGCTGGAGCACGAGACCATGGACAGCGAGACCTTTGAGAAAATAATGGCCGGGGCCTGAGCGGAACTTTTTCCGTTCGGCAGCGTCAAACCATACAGGACAGGCAGGACAGAGGGGCGGTTCTTCCGTCCTGTGTCCTCAGGAAGGAGATGACTCCATGAAAAAGCGCATATGCTCTCTTGTCTGCGTCCTGGCGCTGGCTCTGGGGATCCTCTCCCTCTCGGCTTTGGGCGCGCCTACCACCACAGTCTATCTGCTTGCCACCAACGACAAAATGTGCGACCTGCCGAACGGTGCCCTTCCCATTTTGGTAAACGGAACGGTCTATGTGCCCTACACCGTTTTTGACAAAGAGGCCACCCATACCGACCTGGGAGTCTATTACGGCATACGCCAGGACCGGGACGTCATTTTGAACCTGTACTCTCTCAACAACAACCTGACCTTTGCGGTCAGTCAGGGCACCTGCGTTGACCGGGATGGAAACAAGATGAATTTCCAGGCCGTCATTCGGAACGGGATCCCCTATGTACCCGCCAAAGCGGTGTGTACCTTCTTTGACCTTCAGTATTCCTTCCTTCCCACCCCGGACCGGGGCACCCTGATCCGGATCTGCAACTCCTCGGCGCGCTTGAGCGATACCATCTTTCTCAACGCCGCCAGCAACGCCATGCTCTCCTGGTATAACGACATTATCCAGAGTATGGAGCCCCAACCCTCCGCTTTGCCCACCCCAACGCCTACAGCTACCCCCACGCCTACGCCGGGCCCGTCCTCCAGCCCTCCCCCCAACAGCAAGGAGAACGTGCGGGCCTACCTGGCTGTGGACGCCAGCGAAGCCGACCAGGATCTGACCTCCCTGTTTGGAAATACCCATGTGCTTTTCCTCTTTACCCCCGATTCCCTGGCCGGGCAGAGCGACCTGGTGCGCAGTGCGGTGGGGGCGGGGCACTCCATCGGCCTGGTGGTCTCGGGCACCTTGGAGGAGGCCCGAGAGCAGCTCCGGCGGGGAAATGACCTGCTGAAGCACATCGCCCGGACCCGGACCCGGATCGTATCCGCTCCCGACGATCTGACCGAGGCTCTTTCCCAGGAGGGATGGAGCTGCTGGACGCCCAATGTGTCCGGCTCCACCGCCTCCACCCTGCTGGCCAATCTGGACACCCGAAGGACCTACGGACGGCTCACCCTGCCGCCCAATGCCCATACCATCGAGCAGGTACTCACTCAGATCCGGGCCGACCGGTACACCCTCCGGCAGCCGCTGGAAACCAACCTTTGATTTTGCGTGCAAAAAATCCCGGCGTGAAAACGCCGGGATTTTTGTTCTTCCCTGCTGTTTTTATCCCTTTGCCTGCCCTTCCTGGGTCTGCTTTTCGTTTCTCTTCCCCACCTCATACTTCTGGGAAAGGCAGCCCAGGAAGACCAGGATCCCTACCGCCAGTCCCATCACGGTCAGGAATATCCCCAGCAGTACCATGGTCATGCGCCTATGCCCGCTCAGAATAGCCCCCAGGAAGACAAAGACCGCCACATCCACCAGAATAATACCCACCGAACCGGTACACCCCAGGTCAAACACCTTTCGGAAATCAACGCGCTGCCGCTGGGTGTAGAGGTCAGGCACATGGGGATACTCCCTTTTGAAGGCCTCATCGGTGAGCCCGCCGGCAACGATAAGAAAGATCGCCACGCTGATCCCCAAGAGCATGATCCCTGCTGAAGCGCCCCCGGAAAGCCCCAAAGCGAGCAAGAACATCATATTGCCCACAGAGACCTGAATAGCGCCCACCCCTAACCCGATCAAGGCGGCCACCCGGTTCATACAGGTATCGTAGGCCTCAAAAATGGCCATATCCCCCTCCATAGGCTCCGGCTCCGGGACGGCAGGCTCCTCCTCGGGAAGCACAGGCACGATGGCCCCCTCCTCAGAAAGCTCCGCCCGCACCAAGGTGTCCAGAGAGCACCCCAGCAGTCCGGCAAGGGTCAAAAGCGTGTTGGCTTCTGGCATGGTCTGGCCTTTCTCCCACTTGCCCACCGACTGGCGGGAAATGCCCAACGCTTCGGCCAAAGTCTCCTGGGTATAGCCTGCCCGCCGGCGAAGGATGGGCAGATTCTCCGCAAAATGGTTTTCCATGGCGGTTTCACTCCTTTCCTCCCTATTCTGCCATATTGCGAAGCAAAAGTCCACCAACCTCAGGTTTGACTTGCGGAAATAGTTTGAAGGCACCTTCAGGTTGCGGAAGCCTGGTTGACCTTTTTCGGCATAACAGTGCCCCCGAAGGAAGTCCTCCGGGGGTGTGTTCGTCTTCGTGGTCTGGCCCCTTTTCCGCACTGCGTCATAGAGGAGCCAGGGACGTCATTGACCCTTCGGGTCAACGACCGTCCCGGTCGTTTTGTGCCGCTTGGCACAAAGCGACCAGGGCCGCCCCAACCAGGAAGCAGACCCAGCTCACCTTCCAGCCGTCCCACATCAGTCCCCAGAGCAAAAACCCGGCGGTGGCCAGGATCATGATGGGGCCGCAAAGGTCAGATGTCTTTCTCCGTTCCCGCCGGCTCATTTCCCGTAGCTCGTACCGGTCGGAGAGGCAGCCCAGATAGACCAGCGGGGTCACGCACAGGGTCAGGACACCCAGGAAGAGGGCGCCAATGTACATTTCCCTTGCCTCTCCTCCGGGCATGGTGGCCAGAATACCGCAGAGGGCCGCGTCGGCCAGGATGCCCATGACGGGCAAAGCCACTCCCAGCCGGAACCGGAGCTGAAATTCCCGCTTTTCCTCCGGGTCATAGAGGGGCTGCACCTCGGGATACTCCTCCTTAAAATCGTCCTCGGCCATACCGGCGGTGATAAAGAGGTAGACCCCGGCGATGAGGAACACAAAAAGGGCGGCCACCGCGGTCCACTCGGGAAGGGCCCAGGCGACGGTGAGGACCGCCGCGGTCACGCCGCAGAGTACCAGAAAAACCCCGGCGGCAATCTTCTTGGAGAAGTCCCCTACCATAGCGTGGTAGGCGTCATAGACGGCCTGATCCGCCTCCTCCTGCTCCCGGCAGACGGCCAAAGCGTCCACCTCCCCCTCCTCGGTGAGGCTCTCCCGCATGAGCAGGTCCAGGGAGCAGCCCAGCAGGTCGGCCATGGTGAGCAGGGTGGCGGCCTCGGGAAGGGCCTGGCCGCTCTCCCACTTGCCTACCGCCTGGCGGGAGACCCCCAACGCCTCGGCAAAGCTCTCCTGGGTGTACCCCGCCCTCCGGCGGAGGATGGACAGATTTTGCGGAAAATGGTTGTTCATTCGTTTCTTCCTCCTTGAAAAATCTGTCCCCATTCTGCGCTTATCCCGGGCCAAGCGACACCAACTCAGGGTGGGAATTTGGGCAGTTTTGATGCAACCTCAAGTAGCATCCCTTGATTTTCAAGGGGTTTGCGGTCATGCCCGCTGAACGGTAAAGATGAGATGCAGTTCCCCCTCCTGATTCTCAGGCAGAACGATCACGTTCCCGGAAAGGTCATAGCCCTCGTCGGTGACCTGCTGGGTCACCCGGACGCCCCGGTAGGTATAGTCATACTCCCAGCTATACTGGGGCAGCTGATTGAGCCAGCCCGAAGGACGGAAATTGACACAGTTGACCTCGGGCAGGGACCCGACGTAGGCCAACAGGCCCAGGCATTGGGTATCCGTCATATAATCGGCAACGAAAAATCTGCCCGTATAGGTGATCTCATAGCGGAAGCCCACGGTCTCCCCGTTCTCCCTGATCTCGCTCCACGTTCCCCCATCGGGCGAGTTCACCACGTCGATGACAATGACCCCCGAATTCTCGGGGTACTCCGTCCGTTTCCCGTCCTGGCTCAGGGGCCGGAGGTCCAGCTCTGTGTAGCTGTTATAAAAGTTCCAGTTGTCGCAGAACTCCGCCAGGGTCAGCTCTCCCCGGTGGGGCGGCATGGCGGCCTGGGACAGGATCAGAAAAGCCAGGACCGATAGGGCCAGCCGTACCCCCACATAGGTCACACCCCGGGCGGTGCTGTCCGGGACCTCCATCCGTTCCGGCTCCCCATCCTCAGCCCGCTCCCAGTCGCAGCGGTCCTGCCGGTCCACCGTCTGATAGCTTTTGTACTCCCGCCAAAGCGCATAGAACGGGATGCCGTAGCCCATGCCCTTGGCAAAAACGGTCCAGGTCCGCTGCCGGGCCCGCTCCCAGGTGAGCTTGTTCCCATCCCCGTCCCGGACGGTAATCCCGAAGAGCCACTTGCCCGGCGTGGTGCCCCAGCGGCTCAGCAGCAGCGGCTCCAAAAGCAGCATCACCCCAATGCCCACGTAGGCGTCAAACAGTTTGAACAGGGCGTTGTTCATGGTCTGGGGGGAAAGATGGAGCGCCAGCGCCCACAGGGCGGTGAAAGGAAGTCCATAGAGAAACAGGTCCAGCGCCCGGGCAAAATACCGCCGCCAGGGGTGGCCCGGCGGGGGCGGCAGCTCGTCCACCGGCGGGGCGAACCGCTCCGAGGCCGGCACGGGCTCCCGCTCCAGCTCCCGCAGCCAGGGCTGAGGATCCAGGGCAGCGTAGTCGGTCCCGGCCTCCCGGAGGCGCTGGCAGACCTCTTTGGCCCGGTCCAGGGCGGCCTGGTCGGTCTCCAGCTTTTTCAGCTGCCCGGCAAGCACATCAGGCAGGGCAGACTCCCCGTTTTGCAGGGCGCGGATCTCCTCCAGGCCCAGCTGGAGCCGGCGGAGCAGCTTGATCCGCTCCAGGGTCTCCACATCGGCCTGGGAATAGTCCCGGTAGCCGTTCTCCTCCCGCCGGGGCGAGATCAGCCCCTCCTGCTCGTAAAATCGGATGTTGGCCCGGGTCATCCCCACGGCCTGTTCCAGCTCTTTGATGGTCATAAAGCCACCTCCCGGGGACAGGATAAGCTATCAAGCGGGTTTACAGTCAAGAGGTTTTTGAAAAATCAGTTGAATTTCTCCCAGGGGAGGTCGGCCATCTCTCCCAAAGAGGAGATCAGCCACTTATTGCATTGATTGCAATAAAAATCTGTCTGCCACCAGTAATAGGAATTATCGGATACAAAATAGGCCCGTCCATCGGGGCCAAGTATCATGGTGTCCCTATAAAGGTCAAAGAAATAGCCGTAAACGGTATCCTCCCAAACACTGAACACAGTGTATGTCCAGTCTCCCAAACGGAGAATACAGTCCAGCTGTCCGTCCCCATTCACGTCGGCCCAGGCGTATTCGGACACGATAAAAGGTTCGTCATTGTATGGGTAAGCCACACCCGGCTGAAGATACTCTTCCAGCGTGACCCGGCCAGTGTCCCCATGAAAACCATCACCGGAAACGCCGAAAAGCGATTCCCCTTCCCACAGGACTTTTCCAATGGCAGCACGGACCACCCCCTCATCCATGGGAGTAGTCATTTCCCGGGGGGAGGTCCCGTACCGGTAAACAGGTAAGATCTGGCCCGGAGTCTCTGGTGGCCGCCACAAGTTGCCGGTATAATAGCTTGGAATATACTCCGAACCAGGGACAAACAAAGCAGGGTCTGTGTAATCAAGGCTTTCCTCATTCCATTCGGTTTCCTGATAGAAGTCCTCCGTAAATACCAACTGGCCGTCCTGGATAGAAAGCTTCTCCATCCCGCCGGTTCCCATGTGTCCCCAACTGTAAATGACCGCGTTTTCTCCGGGCCAGGTGTAGAGGGAGGAATGAC
>JAGBDQ010000035.1 GCA_017937415.1 Oscillospiraceae bacterium | reverse complement strand
CTCTGCTCATTGGTCTTCTCCTATCATTTTATCCAAATCGTGAAGCATGGCCACAACAGTCTCCCGGTCGGGCACCGTGGCCCCGCAGGCTTTGGCGTGTCCCCCGCCGCCGTACTTCACGGCGATGGGCTGCACGTTGGGGCCCGCCGAGCGCAGCTCGCAGAGGATGCCCTCCTCCGACTCGGTGAAGTTGGCCCAGATATCCACGCCCTTCATGTCCCCCAGCACGTTCACCATGCCCCGGGAGGCGGTGAAGGGACTGATGCCCAGTTCCTCCACCTCCTGGGCGGTGGTGTAGATATAGGCCACCCGGCGGGGGGTAAATTGGGCCTTCAGCAGGAATTGAGCCCGCAGCTTTTTGTCCTCGTAGCTTTCGGCGTAGAGCTCCCGGAAGAGGGAGCCTGTGTCAATGCCCTGCTCCAGCAGGGTTGCCGCCAGCCGGAGGGTCCGGGCGGTGGTGCCGTCGTAGCGGAACCGGCCCGAGTCGGTGACCATGCCGGTGTAGAGGCTCTGGGCGGAGAGCCTGTTCAGCTTCAGCCCCTGCTCCACGGCGAACTGGACGATAAGGCCGCAGCAGCTCTCATAGGTGGAGTCGATGACCTCCACGTCGCAGAACTGCCCGCAGAAAATATGGTGGTCAATGCGGACGGTCTTTGCCGCCAGGGTGTACCGTCCGTCGCTCACCAACTTCTCAGCCCCGCAGTCCAGGACCATGGCCAGGGCGCCCTGATAGGCGCTGTCGGGGACGGTGTCCATCACCGAACCCTCCATAAAGCTGAGATAGCCCGCCTCGTCCCCCACCGCGTAAATATTCTTTCCCGGGAAATGATCCATCAGCAGGTGTTTTAAGCCGATCTGGCTCCCCATGGCGTCCCCGTCCGGGCGGGTGTGCCGGTGGATGATGATGGTGTCGTGGGCCTTGATCTCTTTCAGGATCTCCTCAAACATCCCTTTGCTCTCCTTCCTCTTCATCAAAATAGCCCACATACTCCGCCTTGTAGCCGCTGTTGGGGAACAGATAGTGATGCAGGTCGATGAGATAGTCGTCTGTCATGCTGGCAATGTAGTCCACCACGATCTGGTCAGGCTCGGAGTGCTCGTAGGGGATCTCCCGGCGGTAGTGGGTCTGGTTGACGTAGTCAATGTGGTGGGTGAAAATGGGGGAGGTTTTCTTTCCCTGCCGCAGGTCAGAGAGCATCTGCCCATAGATCTCGGCCATCATGGACTTGACTGTGGTATTCAGCTTGGCCATGGTGGCGGCATTTTCATAAATGAAACGGTAATTTTCCCGTTTTGCCACCTTTAGAGCCTCGAAATGAGCCTTATCCATGCGGATATAGGGGGTGCCATAGCTGTTTTCAATAATATTTACCATCAGATTGTTGATAAACTCCGCGTTGATGGAGCCGATGGCGGTCTGGGTGTAGGCGTCCTCATCCACCAACTTCATGCGGGCGGCGTCCTGCCGGTCCTTCCCCAGGTAAGCGATGATGTCCGAAATGCGGACCACCGCCCCCTCTAAGGTGGAGGGCATCAGCTTGTAGACCTGGGCCGGATCCCGGTAGCACCCCTCGATCATGGCGTCGAACTGGTCAAAGCTCTTCAGGGCGGCGGGCCGGTACTCCTCCAGCTCCAGCTCCCCGTTGTGGCAGGCGATGCCGTCCAGCACCTGAAGGCTGATGTTGGTGGGGAAAATGCCGTCCAGCACCCGCACCGAGTGGATGCTGTGGCTGAAGTGGCGGCCGGCGTGCCTGAAGTACAGCTCGTCCAGATAGACTTCTCCCGAGTGGGCAAAGGGCGGGTGCCCAATGTCATGGCCCAGGGCGATGGCCTCGATGAGGTCCAGGTTCAAGCCCAGCACCCGGCCGATCATCCTGGAGATCCGGGAGACCAGCTGTACATGAAGGCTCCGGCGGGAGACGTCGTCGTTCTTGATCAGGGAAAAAACTTGCGTCTTATCGCTGTACCGATTATAATAAGGGCAGTGGAGAATTTTGTCGATGTCGTGGACAAAGGCAGGCCGCCAGAGAGTTGCCTGGTCCGAGGGAGCTGTACGCCGGCGGAGGATATTCCCGTCGGGAAAGCCGGATCCGGGGCAAGTCCCGTTCTTTCTGTCCGCCTCGATCCGCTTAGTCAGTTCCGGGGAAAGCGCTTCATAGTTTGGCATAGGTCCACCTCCATTTCATGCCGCTTCTATTGGTCCGAAGTAGAATATTATACCTCAAATTTGGACGAAATGCAAATAAAATTACTGGAAACAGAGACTCCGGAAAGGCGGCGACTATGGATAAGCTGTTGGTGGTGGACGGGAGCAACCTGCTCTTTCAAATGTTTTACGGGATGCCTGCCAAGATCGTGGACGCGCGGGGGAAGGCTATCCACGGCACCCTGGGTTTTGTGGGGGCCCTGCTGAAGATCATCCGCAGGATAGGCCCTACCCACGTGGTGGTGGTATTCGACGGGGAGTGCGCCAACCCCCGCCGGGAGATGGACACGGACTACAAGGGCAACCGCCCGGATTACGCCCAAATGGACGAGGCGGACACTCCCTTTTCCCAGCTTCCGGACATTTACACGGCCCTGGACTATCTGGGCATCCGCCACCGGGAGACAACGGACTGTGAGGCGGACGACTGGATGGCGGCCTACGCCCGACGGTACGGCGGGGAGATGGATGTGGTCATTTCCTCCCAGGACAGCGACCTGTTCCAGCTCATCACCGAGCGGGTGCATATCCTCCGCTACCGGGGGGAAAAGACCGTGCTCTGCGACCCGGCTTACCTACAGGAGAAATTGGGCATCACGCCGGCGCAGTACGCCGCCTACAAGTCCCTGACGGGGGACGCCTCGGACAACATCAAAGGGGTGGACAAGGTGGGCCCCAAGACGGCAGCCGCCCTCATGAACCAGTTCGGGGACCTGGAGACCCTGCTCTCCCACGGATCGGAGATCGCAAAACCCTCTGTCCGGGCCTCGGTTCTCCAAAGCGGGGAACGGATCCGCAAAAACTATGCCCTGATCCGCCTGGAAGGGGACCGGGAGGTCCCTTTCGGGCTGGAGGAGCTGGAGTTTCAAGACTCTGGTCTTTCCACCCGGCAGGTCATGGCCTTTGTGTTGGGGAAGGGAGCCTTAACAAAATAGGACAGGAAAAAGGCTGCCGCGGGATCCGATCCGCGGCAGCCGATTTTTATATGTTCCAGTTAAAAAGCTGTTCTTTATGGCGGAGATAGTAGACCGCTCCGGCCAGATCGGCCAGGAACCAGCCGATGGGCACCGACCACCAGATGCCCACCACCCCGATGGCGGGGATGGAGGACAGGAGATAGGCCAGGGCCACCCGGGTGCCCAGGGAGATCACGGTCAGTACCACGCTCATGCCCGGCTTTCCCAGAGCCCGGTAAAGGCCATAGAGGAGGAACAGGCACCCGATGCCGCAGTAGAAGGCCCCCTCAATGCG
>JAGBDQ010000034.1 GCA_017937415.1 Oscillospiraceae bacterium | reverse complement strand
AGTATGACGCCACCAACCGCTTTTACCTGGCCCTGGGGTTCCGGGAGTTTGAGGTGTTTCCGAAGCTCTGGGGCGAGTGGAATCCGTGTCAGATCTACATTATGTATGTGGGAGGCTGAAGAGATGAAAAACCTGGTGCTGATCGGGATGCCCGGCTCGGGCAAGACCAAGATGGGCCGCATTTTAGCTGAAAAATTCAGACTCCCGCTGGTAGATACCGACCAGATGGTGGCGGAGAGGGCCGGAAAGACCATTCCGGAGATCTTCGCCCAGGACGGGGAGCAGGCCTTCCGGGACCTGGAGACCGCCGCCGTGCAGGAGGCCGCCGCCCTCCATGGGGCGGTGATCGCCACCGGGGGCGGGGTGATTTTGCGGCCCGGGAACATGGAGGCCCTCCGGGAGACCGGGCTGGTGTTCTTCCGGGACCGCTCCCCCGCCGCCATCGTGGGAGAGGATCTCACCGGCCGGCCCCTCATCGGCAGTGACAGCGAGCGGGTCTACCGGCTCTATAACGAGCGGCTGCCCCTCTACCAGAAGTACGCCCACCACACCATCCCCCACACCGATACTTACGAGGAGGCGGCCCAAATGATCGCCGCACTTTACGAACGGGAGGCAGAGACATGAAATTTCTCATTATCAACGGGCCCAATCTGAACCTGCTGGGGAAGCGGGAGCCCGGCATCTACGGCGATGAGAGCTATGACGCACTCTGCAAGATGGTAAAGGACTACGCCGCCGCCCACGGTTCCACCGCTGATTGCTTCCAGTCGAACCACGAGGGGGCCATCATCGATACCATCCAAGCGGCCGACGGGGTCTATGACGCCATCGTTATCAACCCGGGGGCCTACACCCACTATTCTTACGCCATTCTGGACGCTCTCAAGGCCATCTCGGTCCCGGCCTATGAGGTGCACATCTCCCACATCGACCAGAGGGAACCCTTCCGGGCGGTGTCGGTGACCGCCCCCGCCTGCGTGGGCCAGCTTTACGGCCACGGGCTGAAGGGGTACCTCATGGCCATGGACTGGTTTTTGGAGAAAAAATAAGAGGGTGAGTTTCCTGTGACCCGTGAAGAACAAAAAAATCAAATCAGATGCTGGCTGAGTGGAATGGAATGCGGTGGATTGACCGCGGACGACGTTGCCCAGGATTTGGACAAGATGATCTTATCAGGGATCGAGGACCTACCGGATTGGGTCATTGAGGCCGCATGGAATTCTACGCGGGAGGAAGCGCTGAAAAAAACGTTGAAAGAAGCACTGTGGGAATTGGGGCAGGATCCTCAGAAGCCGATATCCCTGGATATCTTCTGTACTGTAATAAAGTGGATTCGGGAAAAGTGGGAGAGCGGAAAAGTAAGTTGGGAGACAAGCCTTGCAAGGATACTGGAATTGGTCAGACAGTATGATGATTATACGAGAAACGACTATTTGTGGAGCTGGTATTGTCTCTATTTTCAATGGGAAGATGCAAGCGAGTTTGGGGATGAGGGAGCAAAGACAAAGATAAAGGAAGATTTTGTAAAGCTGATTTATTCAGATTCCTTGGAGGAGGGGAAGGCATGAGCGACTGCATTTTCTGCAAAATCGCGGCTGGGGAGGTCCCCGGCCGGAAGGTCTTTGAGGATGAACACACCCTGGCTTTTCTGGACATTGCCGGGGATGTGGACGGGCATATTCTGGTTATCCCGAAAAGGCATGTGAAGAACATTCTGGACTGCGACGGGGAAACTTTGACCCAGGTAATGAGGACAGTCAAGCGGGTGGCTGACCATCTGACGAAGAACTGCGGCTATGACGGAGTCAATCTGCTCAACGCCAGCGGGGAAAGCGCCGGGCAATCGGTGCCTCATCTCCACATCCACATCGTTCCCCGGAAGGCGGGGGATGGGATCGATGCCTGGCCCAAATTTGAGGGGGCCAAAAGGGAGATCGAGGAAGTCTTCCGGGAAATTGTTATGTGAGGGAGTCGTTTTTACCCGAGGGCAAGGGCTGTTTTGTGGGAGTTTATTCTTGATGCCAAGAATAAACTCCCATATTTTTTGCCATGACCTTGGACAAGAATAGGAGGATCGGCTTGTACTTGAATTTATGCCCCTGCACCGTTATAATAAAAGTACCATTTTTCAGAGAGGAGTGACCGGATGGACAAGCTGACCCTGGGCATCCTGGCCCATGTGGATGCGGGCAAGACCACCTTGTCCGAGGCCCTCCTCTATACCGGCGGCGCCCTGCGGAAGCTGGGGCGGGTGGACCACGCCGACGCTTTTTTAGACACCGAGACTTTGGAGCGGGAACGGGGCATCACCATCTTTTCCAAGCAGGCGGTGCTCCCTCTGGAGGATCTGGAGCTCACCCTGATGGACACCCCGGGCCACGCTGACTTTGCCGCCGAGGCGGAGCGGGTGCTGGGGGTGCTGGACTGCGCCCTGCTGGTGGTCTCTGCCCCAGACGGGCCCCAGGGCCACACCCTCACCCTGTGGAGGCTGCTGGAGCGCCACGGGGTGCCCACTTTCCTCTTCCTTAACAAGATGGACCAGCCCGGGGTGGACCGGGAAAAGCTCCTCCAAACCCTCCGCACTGCTCTGGGCGGGACGATCCTGGACCTGGCCGACTACGGGAAGGACAGCTTTTGGGAGGAGGCCGCCCTGGGGGACGAGGAGGCGCTGGAGGAGTATATGGACAGCGGGGCGTTGTCTGACAGTACCCTCCGCCGGCTTATCGGGGAGCGGAAGCTCTTTCCCTGCCTTTTTGGTTCGGCCCTGAAGCTGGAGGGGGTGGAGGAGCTTCTTTCCGCCCTCACCCGCTTTGCCCCCCGGCCCCAACGGGGGGAGGAGTTCGGAGCCCGGGTGTTCAAGATCGCAAGGGACCCTTCCGGGACCCGGCTCACCCACATCAAGGTCACCGGGGGAAGCCTGAAGGTGAAATCGGTCCTGCCGGAGACTGGGGAGAAGGTGGACCAGATCCGGGTCTACTCGGGGAGCAAGTTCGCCGCCCCCGACCAGGTGAGCCCCGGCACGGTGTGCGCCTTAGTGGGCCCCGCCGCCACCTACCCCGGACAGGCTCTGGGGGCCGAGGGGACCTGGGCCCCGCCTACCCTGGAGCCCGCCCTTTCCTATCAGATGATCCTGCCTGAGGGGGCCGACCCTCACGGGGTGTTGCCCAGGCTCCGGGAGCTCACCGAGGAGGACCCTCAGCTCCACTTGGAGTGGAACGAGAGTTTGGGGGAGATCCATGTGCGGCTCATGGGCCAGGTCCAGGCGGAAATCTTGCAGCGGCTCATCGCTGACCGGTTCGGCCTCCAAGTGGAGTTTGGGCCGGGGAGCATCGTCTACCGGGAGACCATCGCCGGGGCGGTGGAGGGAGTGGGGCACTACGAGCCCCTGCGGCACTATGCCGAGGTCCATCTGCTGCTGGAGCCTCTGCCCCTGGGCAGCGGGGTGGAGATCGCCACCGCCTGTTCGGAGGACGACCTGCCCGGGTCCTGGCAGCGGCTCATCTTCACCCCTCTGGCCGAGAAAGCCCACCGGGGGACCCTTACGGGCTCGGCTGTCACCGACATCAGGTTCACCCTGCTGTCCGGGGCCTTCAGCGTAAAACACACCGAGGGGGGTGACTTCCGCCAGGCCACCTACCGGGCGGTGCGTCAGGGGCTTCGCAAGGCACAAAATGTGCTGTTGGAGCCCTGGTATGACTTCCGCCTGGAGGTGCCCACGGTCAATTTAGGCCGGGCCCTTTCCGATGTCCAGCGCATGGGGGGCGAGGCGGGGGAGCCCCGGACCGTGGGGGAGGAGACCGTAGTTACCGGATCCGCTCCCGTGTCCAAAATGGGGGACTACGCCGCGGAGGTGGCGGCCTATACAAGAGGTATGGGGCGGCTCACCTGCACCGCCGGGGGCTACCGGCCCTGCGGAGACCAGGAGGCGGTGGTGGAGGCTCTGGGCTACGACCCGGACCGGGATCCCGAGGACTCCTGCGGCTCCATCTTCTGCGCCCACGGGGCGGGATTCTATGTGCCCTGGGACCAGGTGGACGGTATGGCCCACCTGCCCCTGCTGGACATGGAAAAGGAAGAGGAAGATGTTCCCGACACGCCGGCCTCGGCGCCCAGGCGGACAAGCCCTCCCACCAGCCTTACCGCCGACAGGGAGCTGATGGACATTTTCCAGCGGACCTACGGGGAGATCAAGCCCCGGTCCTT
>JAGBDQ010000033.1 GCA_017937415.1 Oscillospiraceae bacterium | reverse complement strand
TGAGGATGGCCCCGAAGGGGATGGCGAATACCACCAGCCGCCAGGCGTAGGACAGCTTCTTGATGATGAGGTTGGAGAAGGCGACCATCTGCATGAACGCCGCCACCAGGCTCACCAGCAGCATGGAGAAGAGCATGGAGAGGGGAACGCTCTCCCACTTGAACACGAAGAGAAAGAACAGATAGAAGCACATGGCTCCGGTGTAGATCATGGCGGTCCGCTCCTTGAGGGCCATGGCCACCGACCAAAAGGTTTTCATATTTGACGCTCCTTTCAAAGGCCTAATTTTGCTTTGATGGCGGCGACATACTGGCGGTTGGCCACCACCACCTCGCCGTTGGACATGGTGAGGAGCAGCCGCCCGCCGAAGTCGGGGCGGAGGGACTTCACCTGCCCGAAATTCACGATGGCCGACTTGCTCACCCGGAGGAAATCCCGGGGAGCCAGCTGCTTTTCCAGCTCGTAGAGCCGGAGGTGGCTCTCGTACACCCCGTCGGCGGTATAGAGGAAAGTGTCCCGGTCCGCCGTATCAATGTAGAGGACCCGGTCCTCCTCCAAAATACAGGTCTGACCGTCCTTCTCCCCGGTGAGCCGGGCATCACTGAGCCGCAGCAGCTCCAGGATGCGGGACACCTGGGGGTCCAGCCTTTGGCAACGGATGACCACCTCAGTCTCGCTGAGGCCGGGGTGCTCCTCCACGGTCACTTTCATGGGCTTCACTCCTTTCGCGATCGCAGGTTTAGCATACAGGAAGTTTGCCCCCTTGGCAAGGGGGAGAAACGCGAGTTGCGGGAATTGGGTTCCAAGCTGCAAAAAGGGGCCGCCCACATCTGTGAGCGGCCCCAAGGCTGACGGCGAAGCCGTCAGCCTCCCAAATATGCCTTCTTCACGCTCTCGTCCTTCAGCAGCTCGGCTCCGGTGCCGGTGGAGACCAGACGTCCGGTCTCCAGCACATAGCCCCGGTCGGCCACCGAGAGGGCCATCTGGGCGTTCTGCTCCACCAGGAGAATGGTGGTGCCCGCCTTGTGGAGCTCCTTGATGATATCAAAGATCTGGTCCACCAGGATGGGGGCCAGGCCCATGGAGGGCTCATCCAGCATCATCAGCTTGGGGGAGGACATGAGGGCGCGGCCCATGGCCAGCATCTGCTGCTCGCCCCCCGACAGGGTGCCCGCCACCTGGTTCCGCCGCTCCTTGAGCCGGGGAAACTGGTAGAAGACCTTCTCCAGAGAGTAGCCGGCCTCCTCCTTGGGACGGGTGTAGGCTCCCATCTCCAGGTTCTCCTCCACGGTCATCTGGAGAAAGACCCGCCGCCCCTCAGGCACTAAGGCCAGGCCCTGGTTCACGATGCGGTGGGCCGGCACATTGGCCAAAGACTTGCCCTCGAACTCCACCGCGCCCGAGGAAGGGTGGAGAAGCCCGGCGACGGTGTTGAGGATGGTGGTCTTACCGGCGCCGTTGGCGCCGATGAGGGTGACGATCTCCCCGGGCATGACCTCAAAGGAGACTCCCTTTACGGCGTGAATGGCGCCGTAGTAAACGTTCAGGTCGCTGACTTTCAGCAAAGGCTCCATTTATTCCTCCTCCTTCCGCTTGCCCAGATAGGCCTCGATAACGGCGGGGTTGGCCTGGATGTCGGCGGGGGTGCCCTTAGCGATGACCTGGCCGAAGTTAAGGACGCAGATGCCCTCGCAGATGCCCATGACCAGGCTCATGTCGTGCTCAATAAGCAAAATGGCGATCTGGAAGGTGTCCCGGATCTTCACGATGTTGTCCATAAGCTCGGCGGTCTCGGAGGGGTTCATGCCCGCCGCCGGCTCGTCCAGCAGGAGGAGCTTGGGGTCGGTGGCCAGGGCCCGGACGATCTCCAGCCGCCGCTGGGCGCCGTAGGGAAGGCTCCCCGCCGGATGGTCGGCC
>JAGBDQ010000032.1 GCA_017937415.1 Oscillospiraceae bacterium | reverse complement strand
GCCCGACTGCACCACCGACGGCACTGCCGTGTATGTGTGCACCTGCGGCGCGGAGAAGACCCAGACCGTGGCCGGCTCCAAACTGGGCCACGAGTGGTCCGACGAATGGAGCAAGGACGAAACCAACCATTGGCACGTCTGCACTAACGAAGGGTGTGGGGAGAAAAACGACGAGGCCGCTCACACCTGGACCCGGAAGGATGACACTTTTGTGACCGCGCCCGACTGCACCACCGACGGCACTGCCGTGTATATGTGCACCTGCGGCGCGGAGAAGACCCAGACCGTGGCCGACTCCCAACTGGGCCACGAGTGGTCCGACGAATGGAGCAAGGACGAAATCAACCATTGGCATGTCTGCACCCACGAGGGGTGTGGGGAGAAAAACGACGAGGCTGACCACACCTGGAACGGCGGTGAAGTGACCAAAGAGCCCACTTACGATGATGAGGGTGAGCGTACCTTTACCTGCACGATCTGCGGCCATACCCGCACCGAGTCCATCCCTGCCCTGCCTCAGCCTTCTAACCCCGATTCCACCATAATCTATTACACCCTGACCATCAATTACGTGGACGGTGAGGGCAACGCCGTGGCCGACACTTATACCCGCGACCTGCGTGAAGGCCGGAGTTACTCCGTGACTTCTCCTGCCGTGGAGGGTATGACTCCTGATCAGGAGACCGTCTCCGGCACTTTGAACAGATCCCTGACCGTCACTGTGGTCTATACCGCCGTTCCCGAGGAGAATGTGGACGAGACCGAGCCCCCGCTGACAGAGACTCCCGAGACCGCTGAGCCCACGGAGTCCGCTGAGACCGAGGCCCCCGAGGAGGCCGAGGACTTGGGCGACAACGACACCCCCCTGAGCGAGACGCCTGACGTGGAGACTACGGAGTCCGCCGAGACTGAGGAACTGGATGAGAACGACACGCCCTTGGCTGATGTGCCCCAGACTGGGGATGCCCTGTGGGTGTGGATGGTTCTGGCTCTCCTGTCTGCTGCCGGCCTTGCCTGGGTCGGCCTGAAGGGGAAGAAGGGCAAGCGGGCCTAAGCCGTTTGCGCGAAGCTTAAATGCCAGGGAACTGGCCAACTGAATCACCCGACATATATGGGACCCGGACGTGTGAAGCGTCCGGGTCTTTTCTTTTTCAGCCTGATGGTGTATAATAAGAACAATCAAGAAAACGAGGTACTTTCTATGATCGACCTGTTTGAAAAATCCATGGATACGCTGGAGCTCCCCAAAGTTCTGGAGCTGCTCTCTGCCGAGGCCGTCACTGAGGAAGGCAAGGAGCGGTGTCTTCGCCTCCACCCCTATACCGACACTGACGATGTGGAGCGGGCCCTCAGCGAGACTACTGCTGCTGTAGATCTGGTCTCCCTTCGGGGAGCTCCTTACTTCGGCGGGGTCCGGCCGGTGGAGGCATCCCTTCAGCGCGCCGACATGGGGGGCGCCCTCAATACCCGGGAGCTGCTGGACATCGCTGCGGTACTCCGCTGCGCCAGGAGCTGTATTGAGTATTCTGCTGACAGTGGAAAAAAGACACCCATGGATCCCTTGTTCCTGGGCCTTACCGCCAACCGCTTTCTGGAGGAGAAGATCACCGGATCTATTCTCTCCGAGGAGGAGATCGCTGACGCGGCCAGCCCTGAGCTGGCCGACATCCGCCGCCACAAGCGCGCTACCGCCGCCAAGGTACGGGATATCCTGCAGAAGCTCATCACCTCCAATCAGTCCAAATACCTCCGGGAGCCCATCATCACCCAGCGAAATGGCCGGTATGTGGTACCCGTGAAGTCGGAGAACAAGAATGACGTCCCCGGCCTGGTCCATGACCTGAGCGCCTCGGGGGGCACTTTCTTCATCGAGCCCATGGGGGTGGTGAAGGCCAACAACGAGCTGCGGGAGCTGGAGGCCCGGGAGAAGAAAGAGATCGAGCGCATCCTGGCCGAGCTCTCGGCCGACTGCGCCGCCCACCGGGAGGATATTTCTCAGGACTACCGGTTCCTGATCCGGCTGGATCTGATCTTTGCCCGGGCGGGGCTCTCCCTGCGCATGCGGGGCATGGCCCCGAAGATCGTCGGCAGGGGAATGAAGTTCCGGGAGGCACGCCACCCTCTGCTGGACCGGGATACGGCGGTGAAGAACGACCTGCGGCTGGGGAGCGATTTCGACACTTTGGTCATTACCGGCCCCAATACCGGCGGTAAGACGGTGACGCTGAAAACCCTGGGCCTGCTGGTTCTGATGGCCCAGTGCGGCCTTCATATCCCCGCCTCGGACGAAAGTGAGATGCAGGTCTTTGACCGGGTCCTGGCCGACATCGGAGATGAGCAGTCCATTGCCCAGAACCTGTCCACCTTCTCTTCCCACATGACCACCATCGTGGGGATCCTGAAGGAGGCGGACGATAATACCCTGGTACTCTTTGATGAGCTTGGGGCGGGCACCGATCCGGTGGAGGGGGCCGCCCTGGCCGCCGCCGTCATCGAGGAGAGCCGCTCTCTGGGGGCGCTGGTGGCCGCTACCACCCACTACGCCGAGCTGAAGGTCTACGCTATGACCACTCCCGGGGTGGAAAACGCCTCCTGCGAGTTCAACGTGGAGACCCTGGCCCCCACCTACAAGCTGCTCATCGGGATCCCCGGCAAGTCAAATGCCTTTGCCATCTCCCGGCGTCTTGGACTTCCGGACCATGTGATCGACGCGGCCGCCAACCGGGTCAGCGCCGAGAATGTACGTTTTGAGGACGTGCTCACCCAGTTGGACGTCCAGCGGCAGGAGATGGAGAAGGAGAAAGAGGCTGCCCGTGTCCTCCGCCGTGAGACTGAGGAGGCCCGGGCCAAGGCGGCCCAGTACCGGGACGATCTGGAGAAGCAGCGGGAGAAGGCGGTGGAGCGGGCCCAGGCCGAGGCCCGTGCCATTCTGGACGAAGCCCGGCGGGCAGCGGACGATACCTTCCGTGAGCTGGACGACATGCGCAAGCGTCAGAAGAAAGAGGAGGACTGGCAGAGGGTAAATGAAGCCCGTACCGGTCTGCGCCATAAACTCAACGAGGCGGAGGGAAGGCTGGGCGCTGCGCCTGAGATCGAGCTGCCCCCTTCCACCCGTCCCGCCGCCAAAGGAGACACAGTGGTGCTGGCCCGGATGCCGGGGACTAAGGCCGTCGTATTGGACGTGAAAAAAGATGGCACCCTTCAGCTTCAGGCGGGCATTTTGAAGCTCACCGCCACCCAGGATGAGGTCCGCGTCACCGAGAGCGAGACCGCGCAGTCGGTGAAAAAGGTGGTCTCCAGCGCTACTCACAAGCTGAGAAGCATGGGGGCCTCCCCTGAGGTGGACCTGCGGGGCATGACCGCCGCAGAGGCCCTGCTGGAGCTGGACCGGTTCCTGGACAACGCCGTTATGGGCCGCCTTCAGGAGGTTCGGATCATCCACGGAAAAGGCACCGGCGTGGTGCGCAGCGCTGTCCGGGACCACCTGAAGCGGAGCCCCTATATCAAAACCTTCCGTCCCGGCAAGTACGGGGAAGGGGAGGATGGCGTCACGGTGGCCGAACTGAAATAGTTCTGTCTCCCCGTCATGGACAAACTTGGGCAATATTTCGGTAAAGTCCCCGTTGAGGGCATAAATATAGCCTGTGATTTGTTGATTTTACCATTTGACGGCGGGGCAGAAATTTGGTATGCTATGTGGAGAGTGAAAAAGGGATTTTTGATGCTTTGGGGAGGAAAGACTGTATGTACATGAAGGAAGTCTTGGTAAACAATCAGGTGGGTCTTCACGCCCGCCCCGCAACCTTCTTTATTCAAAAGGCCAATGAGTTCAAATGCTCCATCTGGGTGGAAAAGGATGAGCGCCGGGTGAATGCCAAGAGCCTTTTGGGTGTCTTGTCTCTTGGCGTTGTCAAGGGTACCACCATCAATCTTATCGCTGACGGCGTGGACGAGAAGGAAGCGGTGGACGCTCTGGTGGAGCTGTTCAACAGCAACTTCGACGAGTAAATCCAGGCAAAAAACGATCAGAAAAAGCACCGCTGAAAGGCGGTGCTTTTTTCCACCTTGCGGAAGGGAGGAACATGCTGTGGTCTGTACGCAATGTCCACGAAACTGCGGCGCGGAGCGGCTGGAAAACATACCGGGCGGCGTATGTGCCATGCCGGAGACCGCTCTGGTGGCCCGGGCGGCCCTTCATCATTGGGAGGAGCCCCCCATTTCCGGGACGCGGGGCGCGGGCACGGTGTTTTTCTCGGGCTGCAGCCTCCGCTGCGTCTTTTGCCAGAACAGCGTCATCAGCCGGGAGGGGTACGGAAAGCCGGTGACGGCGGAGCGGCTCAGAGAGATTTTCGGGGAACTTATTGCTCAGGGAGCGCACAATATCGACCTTGTGACCCCGACCCACTATGCTCATGTGTTGGCTGAAGTCCTGACAGATCCGCTTCCCGTGCCTGTGATCTGGAATACCGGCGGCTATGAAAAGGTGGAGACACTGAAAAAGTTGGACGGTTTGGTGCAAATATATCTGCCCGATCTGAAATATTTATCTTCCGAGCGCGCTGCCCGGTACTCCTCCGCCCCCGACTACCCCCAGGCGGCCACCGCCGCCATCCGGGAGATGGTCCGCCAGACCGGACCATGTGTTCTCGACGGGGAAGGTATCCTTCAGCGGGGCGTCATCATCCGCCATTTGCTGCTCCCCGGTGGCCTTTCTGAGGCCAAGTCCGTGATGGACTGGGTAGCCGGAGAATTTCCCAGAGGGACGGTGTTCTTCTCCCTCATGAGCCAGTATGTGCCCCTGGGCCGGGCGGCGGACTATCCGGAAATTGACCGGCCGCTCCGCAAAAGTGAGATCAGAAGTGCCCAGGAATATATGGCTGCCCTGGACCTTCCCGGCTTTATTCAGGACCCGGATTCGGCCAGCGAAGGATATGTGCCCTCCTTTGATCTGACCGGCGTTTGAGCCTTATCCTGCATAAAAGCTGTCTTTCCACGGGGAAAGGCAGCTTTTTATGTGGGCAGCTCCATCAATCGGGCCATATCCTCGGGCAAAGGAGATCCAAAGGTCAGTTGCTTTCCGGTGAAGGGCTGGGCCAACTCCAGGTGGGCTGAGTGGAGAGCGGGACGGGAGATCAGGCCGGGATCCTCGGTACCGTAGAGGAAATCACCCGCCAGGGGGTGTCCCAGATGGGCCATGTGGACCCGGATCTGGTGGGTCCGTCCGGTCTCCAGCACCAAACGCAGCAAGGAGAATCGCCCGCTCTGCTCCAGGATCTCATAATGGGTCCGGGCGGACTTGCCGTCCGGGCGGACCTCCTGGCGGATGTAGGAGTCGTCGCTCCGTCCTATGGGGGCATCTATGATCCCGGCGGTAGGGGAGGGGTGTCCTTCACATACCGCCAGATATTCCCGGTGAAAGCCGCCGGTGTGGAGCTGTTTGGTCAGAATGTGCTGGGCGGCCGGATGCTTGGCTACGACCATAAGTCCTGAGGTTCCTTTGTCCAGCCGGTGGACCGGGTGAAAATCGGCCGCCAGACCGATTTGTCGGTAATAATGGACCAGCCGGGCCCCCAGGGAGTCCTCCCAGCTTCCGGCGCAGGGATGGACCGCCAGACCGGCAGGCTTGTCCACCACCAGCAGGTCGCCATCCTCGTAGAGAATGTCCACCGGGCCTTCATTGGGGATAATATCCGATGGAGCGTTGTCGTCGGCCAGAATGGCAACCACCTGCCCGGCGTGGACCAGGTAGCTGGTATAAATATCCTCCCCGTCTACCAGCAGCCCGTGCTCCCGGTGCTTGGAGCGGCGGATGGCCGAGGTGGATAGTCCGTGGGAGCGGAGAATGGCGTCCACCCGTTTACCTGCTTCCTCGGGAAGCACGGAAAATTCCAGATAACGCACCCTTGCCGCCCCCTCCTTGTTTTTATTGAAAATGAAGCGCTTTTTCGCGTTTTTGTCCCATTTATTATAAATGACCGCCGGCCGAAAAGCAATAGCTTCCCGGCCGGCGGCCATTTTGCAAGCAAAAATACTTTACAGGTCGACAGATAAATGCTGGGTGCCGATGTGATGCTTCTCCGCGTAGCCTGTGAGCATCAGGGTCAGAGCCCCGTCCCCGGTGACGTTGCAGGCGGTGCCGAAGCTGTCCTGAAGGGCGAAGATGGCCAGCATGAGGGCCCCGCCGGCATCGTTGAAGCCCAGCACCCCGTAGATGAGCCCCAGGGAGGCCATAACAGTGCCGCCGGGGACTCCGGGGGCGCCGATGGCAAATACGCCCAGCAGCAGGCAGAAGAGGATCATGGTGCCCAGGGAGGGCAGAGAGCCGTAGAGGACTTTGGAGACCGTCATGCAGAAAAAGACCTCGGTAAGCACCGAACCGCACAGGTGAATGTTGGCGAAAAGGGGGATGCCGAAGTCCACCATGTCCCGGCGAAGGACCGGGCTTTTCCGGGCGCAGTCCAGAGCCACGGCCAGAGTGGCGGCGGAGGACATGGTGCCTACGGCGGTGAGATAGGCCGGTCCGTAGTACCTTACCACCTCCAGGGGGTTCTTGCCCGAATAGGCGCCCGCGGCGGCATAAAGGATGGCCATCCACAGAAAATGCCCCACCATCACAAGGAGAATAACCTGGAGGAAAACGGGAGCCTGCCGGGTGATGGAGCCCTCCCAGGCAAGGCCGCAGAAGGTGGAAGCGATATAGAAGGGGAGAAGGGGGATCACGATCCGCTTCACCACAGAGAGGACAATCTGCTGAAATTCAGAGAGCAGGGTGGTCGTGGTATTGGCGCGGGTCCACACTGCTGCCAGCCCCAGCAGGAGAGAGAGGACCAGGGCGGACATCACCGGCATGATCTGGGGAATATCCAGCTGGAAGGCTACCTCAGGCAGGACACGGAGCCCTTCCGGGTCGGAGATGATATTCAGGTGGGGGATGATGGCATAGCCCGCTCCGGCGGAGAGAAAAGCGGCTAAAATGCTGGAGACGTAGGCCAGAGCCACAGCCACCATGAGCATACGGGTGGCCGAATTGCCCAGCCGGGTGATGGAGGGGGCGATAAAGCCGATGACGATCAGCGGGACGCAGAAGGTGATGAGCTGTCCCAGAATATATTTGGCTGTGACCACAATGGTCATGGCCCCTTCCGGAAGGACCAGTCCCAGCAGGATCCCTGCCAGGATGCCCAGCAGCAGCCGGGCGGGAAGACTTTTCAGCAGTTTCATAGAGTTCCTCCTTATATGGCGCAGACTTGACGGACTGCCCTTGTTCGGAAGGGCCTTTTCCCACTCTATGTTCCATAGGACGGAATGGTGACAGGAGACAGGCTTCGGCGGCGGAGAAACCTTTTGGAGCAGGGAGAAAATGAGAAAGAAGATTTACAAACTGTCGGGAAAGGAGTATAATAGCCTTTAACAGGGCACGATGGCCTTAAGTTTGACGGAGAGGTGTTCCTATGGGCGAAAAGTTGGGCATTTATATTCATATCCCCTTCTGCAAGGCCAAGTGCGATTATTGCGATTTCTACTCTCTCCCCGACCGGGAGGGTGTCATGGATGATTATCAAAAAGCTTTGATGGCTCATATCAGGGAAACTGCTCCCCTTGCCAAGGGGTGGCAGGTGGATACCATCTATATCGGCGGGGGGACCCCCAGCTGTTTCGGCGGCAAGCGCCTTGCCGCCGTGCTGGGAGAGGTCCGGCGCCGTTTTGACGTGCTCCGGGATGCCGAGATCACCTGCGAGGCAAACCCCGAGAGCGCCGATCTTCCTTTCCTGCGGACGGTGCGTCACGCCGGAGTCAACCGTCTGTCCCTGGGGATGCAGTCGGCCTGTGACGCTGAGCTGCAGGCGGTCCACCGGCTCCACGACTTTGAACAGGTGGGGAAGGCAGTTCAGGCTGCCCGGAAGGCCAAAATCAAAAACCTGTCCTTGGATCTGATCTACGGCCTGCCCGGACAGGATATGGAATCTTGGAAGAAAAGTGTGGAGGCAGCATTGGAGCTTCAACCGGAGCACCTTTCTTGCTATGGACTGAAGGTGGAGCCGGGCACACCTTTGGATGGCCGGGTCATGCGGGGGGAAGTCCTGCCCGATGACGATACCCAGGCCGATATGTACCTGTGGATGGTGGACAGGCTCAACCAGGCCGGGTATGCCCAGTATGAGATCTCCAACTTTGCCAAGCCGGGTTTCCAGTCCCGGCACAATCTGAAATATTGGATGGGAAAGCCCTATGTAGGCTTTGGCCCCGGGGCCCACTCCGACTTCGGCGGCCGGCGGTACTCCTTCGCCCGGGACCTGGACCGGTATGTCACCGGCATCCTGGAGGGAGGCCGGGTCATCGACGACGACCAGATCATTCCCCACCGGGAGCGGGGCGGGGAATACCTGATGCTCCGGCTCCGGACTGTCCGGGGTATTGAGGAATGGGAATACCGCCGGGAGTTTTCCATGAACTTTGACCCTCTGGAGCAAAAGCTGGAGGAGTATGAACGGCAGGGGTGGGCTGCCCGGCAGGACCGCCGGTGGCACTTGACACCCAAGGGGTTCCTCCTTTCCAATCAACTGATCGGAGACCTGCTTATTGCCCAGGAGGCGGGGACGCTCCAAACCACTCTGCCCCGGCTCCGGGCCGAAGGCCTTTTGAAGAAAGAACGTATTGAGGAGAAAGAAAAGGGCTGACAGCAGAACCATTCAGGACGGCCCGCAGGGCCGTCCTCAGCCTGTTAAAAGAGATTTCAGGGGTCAGAATGCTGATCGGCCCGGAAAGGGGAGAGAGAGCTCCGTGTCGCTGGGACTCAAGAAGAAAAAACGACGGAAAGGGAGCTTTCTGGCAGCCCTCGAAAGCCGGACCTACGTGCTTCTGGCTTTGACGCTGGCGGCACTGGGGTACCTGATCTTCCTGGCCGGAACGGCTACCCGCAGTGCCGACGATTTTTGGTATGCCTCCTTTTTTAGGGGAACTCCTGCTGAGTTTTTTGCCCTGACCAGGGAGCACTATATGACCTTTAACGGCCGGGCCCTGATCCATATGGTGGCCCAGTTTATCTTATACAAGGGAAACGGCGCTTTTGCCGTGCTGATGTTCCTGCTGATGGGGGCGGCCCCCTATTTGACCGAGGAGGGGGAGCGGACCTGGGCCCAACGCCTTGGCGCCATGCTGATCTTTTACTTAGGGGTGGCGCTCCTTCCGCTGGAAATGATCCGGCAGGGACTGACCTGGATCAGTGCCTTCTGCAACTATGTGCTGCCTACTGTTATGGTATTTTTCCAGGTCAAGCTCCTTTTTCGCTTTGCGGAGAAGGGGGGTGTTGGCCTGGGCTTCCTGTGCGCCCTTCAATCCCTGCTTTGCGGCGCCACCACCGAACAATCGGGGGTGGTGGCCCTGTGCGTGGCCCTCTTCTCTGTGTTTTATTGTATTCCCAAGGGCTGGAAGCGCTCCTTGGCGTGTTTGGGCTGTACCCTGTGCGCCCTTGGGGGATTGGCCACTATTTTTGCGTCCCCTGCCACCCGGGAAAGGACTGAGGCGGAGATCAAGGGCCTGGAAGCCCTGGGCGGTCGGATCCTTTTGGGACTGAAGGACCAGAGTGGCCTCTTTTTTCGGCACATAGAGATCCTCCTTTTGGGCACTCTTTTGGCGGCGCTGGTTTTGCTCCTGGCCCGACAGGAGGGGAAGAACAAACTGTGTTGGGCAGCGACTGGATGCGGGGCGCTGTATCTCATTGCCATTATCTCGGCCTGGCTGGTTCCGGAGGGAAAGCTGTGGGCCTACCTTGTCTGTCTGTGCCTGATGTGTCCCTGTGCCCTGCTGCTCTGGATGCTGGGGCGGCGGCAGTGGGGAGCCCTTCTCCTGTGTGGACTTGCGTCGCTGCTGGTGATTCTGCCCACCCGGAGCAACGCGCCCCGCACCGTGCTCCCCGCACTTCTCTATTTGCTGGCAGTGGTGAGCCAGTTGGCGGGAGAGCTGATCCCCTGGAAGGGAAAGACATGGTGGTTTTATCCCGCCTTTTTTGGAGTATCACTGTGTCTTGTCTATCCACAGATCCCGAATTATTGGCAGAACCATCGGGTGGAGATCCTGAACCGGGCCTATGTGGAGGCGGCGCGGGAGACCGGGGTCCTCTATCACTGTATGGATTACGTGGAAGACTACACCCATACCAAGGCTCACATGGACGGCTTTACATACGCAAACTTCCTGGATACTGAGGGATTCACCGTGGGGGAGGATGAGATCTATTTTTATGGGACTGGTCTTCCTAAAGTATATGTCAACGGCCGTCGGGCCATCTCCCCGGCTCTGAAGGGGGAGGGGGGGAATTGGCTCCTTCCTCTGCGGGACATTGTGGAGGGGCTGGGAGGCTT
>JAGBDQ010000031.1 GCA_017937415.1 Oscillospiraceae bacterium | reverse complement strand
CTATCTGTAAGACACAGCAGCCCACTCTTGCGGGAAAGAAGATCGCTGTGGTGCCCATTCTCCGGGCTGGTCTGGGTTTAGTGGACGGCGTGCTGAGGATGGTCCCCTCGGCCCGTGTGGGCCATATCGGAATGTTCCGGGATGAAGAGACACTGGAGCCCCATGTCTACTTCTGCAAGATGCCCAAGGATGTGGCTGAGCGAGACATTATGATCGTGGATCCCATGCTGGCCACCGGCGGCAGCGCCTGCGCGGCCATTGACGAGATGAAAAAGCGGGGCTGCAAGAATATTAAACTGATGGTCCTGGTGGCCGCCCCGCAGGGCATCGATATGGTTCAGACACAGCACCCCGATGTGGACATATACGCCGGCGCTGTGGATGAGAAACTCAACGAGCGGGGCTATATCGTGCCCGGACTTGGAGACGCCGGAGATCGGATCTTCGGTACAAAATAACATACAAGGGGGACGGCGGACCTCCGCCGTCCCTTTTCCTGGCAGGAGGCTTTACAGTGGAGGTCAAACTGATCGTATTTGATGTGGACGGTACTGTTGTGGACGAGGATCATTATACCGTACCGGCTGAGAATGTCTCGGCGCTGAAAGAGGCAAGAGCCAAAGGGATCAAGCTGGCCATTGCCAGCGGAAGGACCTGGAGCATCCTTACCGAGGTGGCCGAGCAGGTGGGCGGAGTGGACTACGCTATCATTGCCAACGGGGCGGCGGTGCTGGATACTGCCACCGGGGAGCGGATCTACGAAAAGGGAATTCCCTTGAAGCAGGCTGTGGCCTTGATGGATGTGCTGGACCGGGAAGATCTTCCCTACGAGGTCTACTGCGGAGGAAAAAACTATGTGGCGGAGGCCATGAAAGACCGGCTTAAGGACGGCCTGCTCAGCGAGCCTTTTGGGGAGATGTTCGTGAAACGCATGACTCTGGTTCCTGATCTGCGGGAGGCTTTGGGGGGCAGGGATATGGAGAAGATCAACCTCTTCTACGCCCCCAAGGAGGCAAGAGATCGGATCCTGAGGGCGGTCGCGTCCACCGGTCCCCTGGAGGTGGCCAACGCCTTGGAGGGGAACATGGAGTTTACCTACGGCGGGGTGTGCAAAGGAACGGCTCTGGAGTTGCTTTGTGCACGTCTGGGATTTGTCCCTGATGAGGTTATGGCCTTTGGAGACGCGGGCAATGATGTGGAGATGCTTCGGTGGGCAGGGCAGTCTTTCGCCATGGAAAACGGGGTCGATCCTGCCAAGGCGGCCGCCAAGTTCCTTGCCCCGGCCAACTATTTGGGCGGCGTTGGCCAGATGGTGCGGAAGTATGTTCTGAAGTAAAAATGAGAATGTCCCCTCTGCCTGTTGTGCGGAGGGGATATTTTTATGCGCTTTAGAAAAAATGCGCTTTGACTGTAACATTTTGGGGTGTACCTTTGAGTTAAGGGTGAAAGGAGGTCTTGCCGATGGAAATCAAACCGTTGCGCGCGGACGGTGAGATGGAAGCCGTGATCTATACCTATCAAAACATGGTTTACGGTCTGGCCTTTGCCAGGACTGGCTCAGCCTATGATGCCGACGATGTGTTTCAGGAAACCTTTCTGGCCTATTTCAGGTCGGGAAAGAGCTTTCGGGAGGAGGAACACCGGAAGGCATGGCTTCTCCGCACCACTCTTCATATGTGCAAGCGTGTGACCGCTTCCACCTGGCGGCGAAAGATCGTTCCGCTGGAGGAGGGGGAAGCCCTGGCCGCCCCCTTCCGGGAGGAGCCGGAGAATGAGGTGTGGAAGGCTCTGCAGGCTCTGGAGGAGGACTACCGCCTGCCTATTTACCTGTTTTACTTTGAGGAGCTGTCTACTCAGGAGATCGCCCAGGTGCTGGGGATCCGGCCGGGAACGGTCCGCACCCGGCTGTCCCGGGGGAGGGAGCAGCTCCGCAACACCCTGAAAGGAGCGTATTTTGATGAGTGACCCTATTTTTGCTGCCATGAAAGACCAGATGAACCCCAGCGCACAGGCACAGATGGAACTGATGCAAAATCTGACTCAGACCGCCGGAGAAAAAAGAATTCCCTGGAAAAGATATGCTGCCGT
>JAGBDQ010000366.1 GCA_017937415.1 Oscillospiraceae bacterium | reverse complement strand
CCGGCCCACCACGGCGCCGTTCAGGTCCACCTCCACGGTGAACTTCTTGGCATGGTCGGGCCCGGACTCCCCCACCAGGCGGTAGGTCAGCACCTGTCCGGCCTCCCGCTGGACCAGCTCCTGGAGGGCGGTCTTATAGTCCCGGTGGACCGACTTTTCCTCCTCCCAGTCCAGGATGAGGCGGCTGATCAGCCCCCGGGCCTCCTCCAGCCCCCCGTCCAGGTAGACGGCGGCCAGAATGGCCTCCACGGCGTCGGCCCGAATGGAGATCCGTTCCCGGCCTCCCCCGGCGGCCTCCCCCTTCCCCAGGCGCAGATAGGCCCCCAGGTCCAGACGGTCGGCCACCTCGGCCAGGCTGTCCTCGCAGACCAGCGCGGCCCGGATCCGGGTCAGATCCCCCTCGGGCAGGTCAGGGTGACGGCGGAAGAGAAAATCAGCGGTCACCATGCCCAGCACCGAGTCCCCCAAAAACTCCAGGCGCTCGTTGCTCCCCATGGGAGATTTGTTCTCGTTGGCGTAGGAGGAGTGGGTCAGGGCGTTTTCCAGCAGCTTTCTGTCCCGGAAGGAATAGCCCAGCTTGGTTTCCAGATTTTCCATCACTGGTCCAGCTGGTTCCGGATATAGTTGACCAGATCGCCCACGGTATGGATGGAGGTGATGGCGTCCTCCCCCATCTCATCAATGCCGAACTCCTCCTCCAGGTTCATGGCAAGCTCCACCAAGTCCACCGAATCGGCCCCCAGGTCCTCAAACCCGGTGTCCTCGTTGATGTCCTCGGGATCAATGGCGAACTGCTCGGCAAGCAGGTTGACCAAACGATCGTAAATCATAAATCATCGCTCCTTTATTTGTTGCTTCCCCAAGGGAAACTCTACCCACGATAATATGCAATCCGGGCACAGATGTCAAGGGGGAATCAAAAATTTTTATTCCTCCGCCTCTTTGTTCACCGGCAGACGCATGGCGTCAATGTTTTCCGCAATGCTCTCGGTAATGCCGGAGGAAGCAAATTTTGCAGCCTGGGCAATGGCGTTCTTAATGGCATACCCGTCCGAGGAGCCATGGGCTTTGATCACCGGCTTGGAAATACCCAGCAAGGGCGTGCCCCCGATCTCCCGGGAGTCCATCAGCTTCTTGAAGTTCTTGATGCCCCCGGACACCAGCACGGCAGCCAGCTTGGAGAACACATTCTTGGTGAACATCTTCTTCATCTCTTTGGAGAGGAAGATGGCGGTGCCCTCCACGGTCTTGAGGAAGATGTTTCCCGAATAGCCGTCGGCCACGATCACGTCCACCTCGCCCAGCACAGCCTCCCGGGCCTCAATATTTCCGGCAAAATGAAGCCGCCCTTCCCTGTCGGCCTGCTTCAAAAGGGCGTAGGTCTCCCTTTGGAGGTCGGTGCCCTTGGAGGGCTCTGTGCCGATGTTGAGAAGCCCCACCCGGGGCTCGGGCCGGCCCATGACGTGCTCGGCGTAGTAGGAGCCCATAAAGGCGAACTGGAGGAGATATTCCGCCGTCCCCTCGGCGGTGGCTCCGGCGTCAATGAGGATACTGCCTCCGTTGGGGCCGGGGATCACGGGGGCCATGGCGGCCCGGCGGATCCCCCGGATCCGCTTGGTGACCAGGGTGGCCCCGGCCAGCAGGGCCCCGGTGGAACCGGCGGACACAAAGGCGTCCCCCTTGCCGTCCTTCACCAGGTTGAGGCCCATGGTGAGGGAGGAGTCCTTCTTCTCCTTGAAGGCGGTGGCGGGGTTGTCCTCCATAGTGACCACCTCGGAGGTGTGAACGATCTCCAGTCCCGGCGGGGGGGCGTCACAGCCCAGGTCCCGCAGCTCGGTCAGGATCTCCTCCCCCCGGCCCACCAGGACCACTTCCACACCCAGCTCCCGGACGGCCTCTAAGGCTCCCTCCACATTGGAGCGGGGGGCGTTGTCCCCGCCCATGGCGTCAACGATGATCTTCATAGCGTTCTCCCTTCTTTACGCAGCTTTATATTCTTTTTCCCCGGGGGCCATCTTTTCGTGAAAAGAATTGGCCCCCGGGACCCCCAAGAAAAGCCCCTGCCGATTTTGTTTCCGGCTTATCAGCAGTATTAGAATAGCTCCTCCAGCCCCGCTACCGCTCCCGTTCAGCAAACCCCATCAAGCTCTGCCGCCAGATTGGAAACGCCTGGGCACAAAAGCCTTACCGCGTTGGCGGCGGGGCCGCCCCCGAGCCGAGGGCCGTTACGAAGTAAGGCCCGAAGGCCGATAGCTTGAAAGAGGACAGCCCCGGATGGGTTTCCAAAGGGTAGGGCCCGCAGGCCCTGCCCTTTGGTCGTTGAAAGGGGGATTCCAAAGGGGGAAAGAATCGAAACTTTCCCTCTTTGGGGCTTTCGGGGGTTCCAAGGGGACCGCTTTGGCCTCAAAGCGGTCCCCTTGGGAAATTTTGCAAAAGGAATTACCTCTTATCAGAAAGTCCCAGCAGATAATCCGCCGAGACCTTATAATGGCGGCAGATAGTAGCCAATTTTTCCAGTGTCGTCCCTTTTCTGTTGTTTTCCAATTCACTGATTTGACTGATACCCACATCCAAAATCCGGCCCAAATCTTCCCGGCTCTCCCCCGCTTCTATGCGGACTTCCCGGAGCCTTTTCGCAAAAATTTCCACTTTTTTTATTTTCCCCCTTGACTTTAGCACTTTTAGTGTTATAATGCAATTAACACTAAAAGTACGAGGTGATGATCATGTCCGACAAAGACCTCCTGGAGCAGATCTACTATCTGATCGACGAAAGCATCCCTTCCAAGAGGTATCCCGATCCCGCAGCACAGGCTCTTTTCGCCACCTTCACGCCGGAACAGGAAAAGCTGTTTGACGACTATATTTTGGAAGATGGCGACCACGAAAACAGTGAGCGCATCCGCCTGTTCTGCCGCCTGATCCGGTTTGGGTTATACCTTCAGAGCCTTTAGAGCCTCCAAGGCCCGCTGGGCAATGAGGGCGTTCTTCTCCCGCTTCCCCTTCACCCGCTCGGGCCAGGGGGGCATGATGCCGAAATTCACGTTCATGGGCTGGAAATCGGTGACGCTCTCGTCGGAGATATAGAGGGCCAGTGCCCCGATGGCGGTCTCCCGGGGGAAGTCCACGGGGGGCCTGCCCAACATCCGGTTGGAGAGTTCTATGGCGCACAGGCACCCGGCAGCCGCCGACTCCACATAGCCCTCCACCCCGGTGATCTGGCCTGCGAACATCACATCAGGCCGCTCCTTCACCTGATAATACCGGTTCAAAAAGCCGGGAGACTTCAGATAGGTGTTGCGGTGCATGACCCCGTAACGCAAAAACTCGGCATTTTTGAGGGCGGGGATCATGGAGAACACCCGCTTCTGCTCCCCCCACTTCAGATGGGTCTGGAAGCCCACTAAGTTGTAGACACTGCCCCGGGCGTTGTCCTTCCGGAGCTGGACCACGGCGTAGGGGGTCTTGCCCGTCTTGGGGTCCCGGAGGCCCTTGGGCTTCAGGGGGCCGTACCGGAGGGTGTCCTCCCCCCGGCGGGCCATGACCTCCACGGGCATACAGCCCTCAAAGACCTGGCTGTCCTCGAAGCCGTGGACCTGGGCCTCCTGGGCCGTCCGCAGCTCCTGCCAGAAGGCCAGATACTCCTCCTGGGAGAGGGCGCAGTTGATGTAGTCCGGGGTGCCCTTGTCGTACCGGGAGGCAAACCAGGCGTGCTCCATGTCGATGGACTCAAAGGAAATGAGGGGGGCGGCGGCGTCAAAAAAGTTGAGGGTGCCGCTTTGGGGGAACTCCCGCTGAATGGCCCCGGTCAGCCCCTCCGAGGCCAAAGGCCCCGCGGCGATAATGACCTGCCCCCCGGGAATTTCAGTGACCTCCCCCTCCTCCACGGTGATGAGAGGATGGTTTTTGACGGCCTCGGTGACCGCCCGGGAAAAGCCCTCCCGGTCCACCGCCAGGGCAGCCCCCGCCTCCACCCGGTGGGCGTCGGCACATTTCAAAATCAGGCTGTCCAGGCGGCGAAGCTCCTCCTTGAGAAGGCCCACCGCATTTTCCAGTTGGTCAGAGCGGAGAGAGTTGGAGCACACCAGCTCGGCAAAGTCAGGCGAGTGGTGGGCGGGAGTGGCCTTCTGGGGCTTCATCTCAAAGAGCGTGACGGGAATACCCCGCTTGGCAAGCTGCCAGGCGGCCTCACAGCCGGCCAACCCGGCGCCGATGACGGTGACGCTTTCCATGGGGCATCCTCCTTCAAAAATATCCTTAAAGCTATTTATTATATTTTCTTTTCCCAGGGGCCATCTTTTCGTGAAAAGAATTGGCCCCCGGGACCCCCAAGAAAAGCCATTGCCAATCTTACTTCCGGCGGCTCCCTCAATACGACCCGTGGTTCCTTTTGCGCCGCTGCCGCTGACAACAACGTAACCTTCAGCCTTTTCCGTTGAATCTCCCGCCGCCTTGCGTGTTCGGCCTTGCGGCGTTGGCGGCGGGGCCGCCTTATTTCTTCTTCGTGGTCGTCTTTCTTGTCGTCTTCTTTGCCGCCGGCTTCTTGGCGGTAGATTTCTTGGCTGTCGTCTTCTTAGCGGCGGGCTTCTTCTCCCCGCCCTCGGCATCCTTTTTCTTGTAGTAGCCCCGCTGGTCCTCGGGGAGGAAGTTGGGGCAGTGCTCATTGATACAGAAGGGCTTGCGGGCCCCTTTGCCCGAGAGCTTGAACATGGTCTGCCCGCAGGAGGGGCAATTCTGCTCCACAGGCACGTCAAAGGTCATAAAGTCGCACTGGCGGGGAGCGTCCTCCTTCCGGGTGACGAACTCGCAGGCGTAATAGGTGTAAGGCTTGCCGTTTTTCTTGCTGGTGCCCGAACGCTTCAGCAGCCGCCCGCCGCACTTGGGGCACCTGCCGGGCATCTGCTCCACGATGGGCTGGGTGTGGCCGCACTCGGGCCAGCCGGGACAGGCCAGGAACCGGCCGAACCGGCCCGACTTATAGACCAGCATCCGCCCGCACAGGGGGCAGGGCTCCTCGCTCACCTCGTCAGGGACCCGGATCCGCTCCCCCACGTCGGCTTCGGCGGCGGTCAGCTCCTTGGAGAAGTCGCCGTAGAAGTCCTTCATCAGGTCCTTCCAGTTCTCCTCCCCCTGCTCCACATGGTCCAGCTTCTCCTCCATCTGGGCAGTGAAGGCGTAGTCCACAATGTCGGGGAATTTGTCCTTCATCACCGTGTTCACAGTCTCCCCCAAGGGGGTGGAGCGGAGGTATTTGCCCTCCTTCACCACATACTCCCGGCTCTCGATGGTGGAGATGGTGGGGGCGTAGGTGGAGGGGCGGCCGATGCCCTTCTCCTCCAGGGCCTTGATCAGGCTGGCCTCGGTGTACCGGGCCGGGGGCTGGGTAAAGTGCTGCTGAGGCTTCAGATCCCGGAGGTCCAGGGCCTCCCCCACCTTCAGGTCGGGAAGCGGAGAATTGTTCTCCTCGTCCTCCTCGTCCTTGCCCTCCACATAGACCGCCATATAGCCGGAGAACTTCACCGCCGAATGGGTGGCCCGGAAGCGGTAGTCTCCGCTGATGGCCTCAATGGTCACGCTATCGTAGACGGCGGAAGCCATCTGGCAGGCCAGGAACCGGCTCCAGATCAGCTTGTAAAGGCGGTACTGCTCACCCGTCAGGTCCTTTTTAATGTCCTCGGGCACCAGGTCCACGTTGGAGGGCCGGATGGCCTCGTGGGCGTCCTGGGCCCCTTCCCGGGCCTTGTAGACCCGGGGCTTACCGGGATAGTACTCCTTGCCGTACCGGGCATTGATGAACCGGGCAGCGGCAGCGGTGGCCTCGTCGGAGAGCCGGAGGGAGTCGGTACGCATATAGGTGATGAGGCCCACAGTGCCCTCCCCGGTGATGTCCACGCCCTCGTAGAGCTGCTGGGCCACCGCCATGGTCTTGCGGGGAGACATGCCCAGCTTGCGGCTGGCCTCCTGCTGCAGGGTGGAGGTGGTAAAGGGGGGCGCCGGATTGCGCTGCTTGTCCTGTCGCTTTACGTCGGAAACCGAGAAGGGAGCGGCCTTGACAGCGTCCATAACGGCGTTGACCTGGGCCTCCGAGTGAAGCTCCTCCTTCTTCTCCCTCCCGTAGAACTGGGCGGTGAACTTGCCCATGTTGGGCTTGACCCGCTCCAGAAGGGCGTCCAGGGACCAGTACTCCTGGGGCTGGAAGGCTTTGATCTCCTCCTCCCGCTCGCACACCAGACGGGTGGCCACCGACTGGACCCGTCCGGCGGACAGGCCCCGCTTGATCTTCTTCCACAGGAAGGGAGAGATCTGGTAGCCCACCACCCGGTCCAGCACCCGGCGGGCCTGCTGGGCGTCCACCAGGTCCATGTCGATCTGCCGGGGAGAGGCGATGGACTCGTTCACCACTTTCTTGGTGATCTCATTGAAGGTGACCCGGTAGGTCCTGTCGTCAGGCAGGTCCAGCAGCTCCTTCAGGTGCCAGGAAATGGCCTCCCCTTCACGGTCAGGGTCGGTGGCCAGGAAGATCTTGTCGCTCTTCTTGGCCGAGCGTTTCAGATCATTGATCACATCGTTTTTGCCCGCTATGGGCTGGTAGTCCACCGCAAAGCCGTGGTCCACATCCACCCCGATCTTGCTCTTGGGCAGATCCCGGACATGGCCCATGGATGCCTTGACCTCATAGCCGGGTCCCAGGTACCGGGTGATGGTCTTGGCCTTGGCCGGAGACTCCACGATCACTAAATTGTTCTTACTTGCAGTTGCCACAGCTTGTTTTCCTCCAAAATCACGGTTTCAAAATCACTTTGGCATAAAAACGCTTTCCCGGCTTTTCCTCCGCATACCCCCGCAGCTGGAGCATGGTGAGGGCCGATGAGACCCGCCGGGAGGGGATCTGGGCGGCTTCAGCAATATCGTCGGCGGTGAGGCTTCTCTTCTCAATGGCCATGAGAATATCCCGTTCGTCGTCGGTAAATGCCTCAGGATCGTCTGATAAAGAAATATATTCCCGTTCCGGCTCCTTGTCAACCTCTTTTTCCGCTTTTTGTGTCTGGATCCGGTTTTCTTTCAGGATCTCCAGCCGCTCCCGGGCGGCTTCCTCCTCCATGGGAGGCACCCGGGTCACCCTGCCCGGAAAGAGGGGTGCGAACTCGCTGAGAATGTCGGCGGCCGAGAGGATGAGCTTGGCCTCTCCCCGCTGGATGAGCCGGTGGCAGCCCAGGCTGGCCGGGGCGTTTGCCGGCGCGGGGAAGGCGAATACCTCCCGATTCTGCTCCAGAGCCAGGCGGGCGGTGATGAGGGCGCCGCTGGGCTCCCCCGCCTCCACCACCACGGCTCCCATGGAGAGGCCGGAAATGATCCGGTTTCGGACGGGGAAATGGCTCCCGGCGTGCTCGGTGCCCGGCGGGTATTCGCTCACCAGAGTCCCCCGGGCGATCACATCCTGATAAAGCCAGCGGTGCTCCCGGGGATAGACGATATCCAGACCGCCGCCCAGTACGCTGACCACCGTGCCGTCCCCTTGCAGGGCTCCCTTAATGCCGGCGGCATCGATGCCCTTTGCTATCCCGGAGACCAGTACGGCCCCGGACCGGGCCAGTTCCAGGCCCAGCTTCCCCGCCAGCTCCTCGCCGTAGGGGGTGCTTGACCGGGTCCCCACCACCGCGATGACCAGCTTTTCATCTAAATTCAAGGGCTTGCCCTTCCAGTAGAGCACACAGGGCGGGTCATAGATCTGGGCAAGCCGCTCGGGGTAGTCGGCATCCTGAATGGTCATGATGTGGATGCCCTCCCGGTCGCAGTCCTCCAATATCTTCTCCGTCCCGCCCAGGTCCTTATCCAGCAGGGCCGCCTTTTTGCTTTTGGGGATCCCCAGCAGGTCGTACTCCTCCTCGGGAGCAAAGTAAACTGCCTCGGGCGTGCCGAAGTGGGCCAGCAGCAAACCGGGATCCTCCGGCCGAAAGCCCTTCCGGGTGGTGAGCCAGAGAAAATATTTCAGATTTGCCATACAGGCTCCCTTCTTCCCCTTTGGATGTTTTCCGTAGTTGTACGCAAAATCCAATGTTTCGCGTGAAACATTCGTTCTATTTCTGATGCCCCTCCCACAATACGATGGCCGCTGCCACGGCGGCATTGAGAGATTCGCACTTTGGCTCCATGGGGATCTTCAGGGTCTTTTCACAGTATCCCAGCAGTTCCTCCGAGATGCCCCGGCCCTCGCTGCCAATGACCACGGCGGCACGTGACAGGTCGGCTTGGCGCACATCCACCGTGTCCGAGCGGAGGGCGGTGGCGTACAGGGGAATGCCGCTCCGTTTCACCAGGTCCGCCGCGGCCTTCCGCTCCCCCTTCCACACAGGAAGGCGGAAGCAGGCCCCCATGGAGGCCCGGACCACCTTGGGCGAGAAGGGATCGGCGCATTCCCCCGTCAAAATGAGCCCGGAGGCCCCCAAGGCGTCGGCGGTCCGCCAGATGGTGCCCACATTGCCGGGATCCTGCACCCCGTCCAGCACCAGATAGCGACCCTTCTCCAGCCTATCAGGAAGGGCGGTGTCGGGCAGCTCACAGGCAAAGGCCACCCCCTGGGGCGTCTCGGTGTCCGCCAGGGAGCGGAGAACATCGGCCGGGGTCTCCACCTTCCGGCAGCTCAGGGCCTCAGGGAAAGAGAATTCCGGTGCTTTTACCGCTAATTGTACGGAAACGTCCCACTTGATCGCCTCTTCCAGCAGTTTGGGACCCTCGCAGAGGAAAAGCCCCTGCTGGCGGCGGAAAGAGGCGGAGGTATTCAGCTTGCGGAGCTTCTGGAACAGCGGATTCTGACGGCTGGTGATGGTCTCCATCACTTCACCTCGTGAAGACGGTTGATGTCCTCACTGCGGCCCATGGCCACCAAAATGTCCCCCTGCTCCAGGGGCGCGTCGGGTCCAAAGGTGATCTCCAGCTCCCGCTCCTCCCCACTCTTTCGGATGGCGATGATATTTACGTGGTAATTCTTCCGCACGTCCACCTGCCGCAGGCTCTTGCCCTCCCAGGAGGCGGGAACTGCCATCTCCAGAATGCCGTAATCCTCAGATACCTCGATGAAGTTAAGTACGTTGGAGGAGGAGAGCCCCTGGGCCAGCTTGACCCCCATCTCATGCTCGGGGAAGATCACCCGGTCAGCCCCGATCTTCTCCAGCACCTTCCGGTGGGTGTGGCTCCGGGCCTTACAGATCACCTCAGCCATGCCCAGCTCCTTCAGGTTGAGGGTGATGAGGGCTGAGGAACCTACATCCTCGGCGGTAGCCACGATGGCACAGTCATAGTTATGGACGCCCAGAGCCTTTAGGACACTGGGGTCCCGGGCGTCGGCGGTAACAGCGTGAGTCACCTGGTCGGCCACCGCCTGAACGCTCTCCTGGTCGTTTCCCACAGCCAGGACCTCATGGCCCAGGGCGGAGAGTTCCAGGGCCACAGAGGTCCCAAAACGGCCCAATCCAATGATAACAAAGGTTTTCATGGTGTCAGCTCCTTTTTAACCGATCATGATTCGGAATTCCGGATATTGTATCTTTAAGCTGTCCTGCCGCCTGGTAAGGAAGGCGATGGAGAAGGACAACACCCCCACCCTGCCGGTATACATGAGCACAATCAGCAGGATCTGGGCGGGCCGGGCCAGAGTCGGCGTCAGTCCGGCGGTAAGCCCCACGGTGCCAAGGGCCGAAGCGGTTTCAAAGGCAGCGTGGAGGAAGGTGGTCTGGTGGGTCAGAGAGATCAGCATGGAGCCGCCCAGGAAAAGGAGGAGCACCATAAGGAAAAGAGTCACGGCGTTCATGGCCCGCCGGGCGGAAACCGACCTGCCCCGGAAGGTGATGGTCTCCCGGCCCCGGAGGCTGGTAAAGAGCACCATGAAGAGGACCCAGATGGTCACAGTCTTCATGCCGCCGGCGGTGGAGCCCGAGGAACCGCCGATGAGCATCAGAATGCAGCTCATCACCAGAGAGTTATCCGTCATGGCCCCCTGATCGATGACATTGAAGCCCGCCGTCCGCAGGGTCATGGACTGGAAGAAAGCGTTGAGCCACTTTTCCCACAGGGGCATCCCTCCCAGGGTAGCCGGATTGTTCCCCTCAGAAAAGAAGAAAAAGAGGGCCCCGCCGAAAAGGAGAAAGGCGGTGATGGTCAACACCAGCTTGGAATAAAGGGTCAGCTTTTTCCAGCTGCGGTTTTTATAAATGTCCTCCCATACGAAAAAGCCCAGGCCGCCGATGATCACCAGGGCCGAAGTGGTGAGCAGCACCACCGGATCGTCAGCGAAGCCGGCCAGGCTGGAGAAAGCTCCCGTGTCTCCCCCCTGAAGGTCAAACCCGGCGTTGCAGAAGGCGGACACCGCGTGAAACAGGGCGTGCCACAGTCCCCGGAAAAGGCCGTATCTGGGGATCATCCGCAAGGACAGAAGCGCCGCCCCACACAGCTCAAAGAAAGCGGTGCCCATGAGGGCGTGACGCACCACCCGGACCACCCCGTCCAGATCGTCCAAGTTCAGAGTGGAGACCATAATAAGCCGCTCGGAGAGCCCGATGCGGCGGTGAAAGGCGAAGGAAATGAGGGTGATGACCGTCATAAAGCCCAGGCCCCCCAACTGGATCAGCAGGAGGATCACCCCCTGGCCAAAGGGAGACCAGGTAAGGAAGGTATCAGCCACCACCAATCCGGTAACGCAGGTGGCCGAGGTGGCGGTAAAGAGGGCAGTAAAAAAGCCCACACTCTCCCCGCTTCGGCTGGCAAAGGGCAGGGTCAGAAGCAACGCCCCGACCAGGATCATCACCAGGAAAGAAACTACCACCAGCCGGGTGGAATTGACCTTCCGGGAACGGATAAACCGGTCCCGGATCAGATTTGCAATGGTGTCCCCCAAGGCTTGTCCTCCTCTCCGGGCTTTGCGCAAAAATATCCGACAACTTTGGTCATTGTAACACAAGCTTACTCTTTTTTCAAGTATTTAAGGTAGGCAACCACAAGACCGCCCGGCCCCAAAGGAGCCGAGCGGTCCTGCTCTTCCCTTTTTCTCTTCCGTCATGAGGCAGCCGGAGCGGAAATGTGCCTGCGGCTGTGACCCTGCTTCTTTTTCTGCTGTGACCGGACCACCACGTAGACCATCATAATGATGGTGATCACATAGGGGATAATATTGGTCAGGTCCGAGCTGATATAATCCTGAAGCCGCAGGCCGATGGCGTCAAAGAAACCGAACATCAAAGCCGCGATGTATGCCTTGGCCGGGTTGGCCGCGCTGAAAATGACACAGGCAAAGGCGATATAGCCCCGGGAGTTGGCCATATTCTCGGCAAAAGTGCCCTGGAGCTGGCCCAGGGACAGGTGAGCTCCCGCCAGACCGCAGAGAATGCCGCAGAGGATGCTGGCCAGCCACTTCATCTTTTCGGGCTGGATGCCGGCGGTGCGCAGGGTCTCGGGCTTCTCTCCCGAGGCCCGCAGCCAAAAGCCGTAGGGGGTCTTGTAGACAAAGGCCCACATGACAGCCACCAGCACCCAGGTCACATAGATCAGAAGGGAGTTGTCGTTGAGGATCTCCCCCAGGAAAGGGATATGGTCCAGGAAGGGAATGTGGACCGAGGGCAGGGCGGGGTTGCCCTTGGTGCCCGCGGTGCCGAAGATGGACCGGGACAGGAAGGAGGTAACGCCCAGGGCGAAGGTGTTGAGGGCGGTGCCGATGATAAACTCGTCCGAGCGGAATTTCACCGTAAAGAGGGCAAAGAACAGTCCTACCACCACCCCCATAATGAGAACGGCCAGGATGCCCATACCGGCGGACTGGAACATGTAGCTTCCCAGCACGCCGAAAAAGGCTCCCATGAGGATCATGCCATCCATGCCGATGTTCATGATGCCGGCGTGTTCGGTCATGGCCCCTCCCAGGGCGGCCAGGGCCACCGGGGTGGCCGAGCGGAGCATCTGGTTGAAGGTACCGGGGGAAAACACGCTTTTCAGAATATCCTCAAGCATTGACTTCCCCTCCCTTCTGCTTGGCCTCGGCGGCGGCACGGGCCTTTTTCCGCTGGACCCGGGCCTGAATGGAGGCCGAAATGCCGCTCTCGGCCGCCATAAAGAAGATGATGATGGTCTGGATAATGAGGTAGATCTGGTTGGGGACCCCGGCGGAGAGCTCCATGCCCTGGGCCCCGATCTTCAAAATGGCAAAGAAGAAGGACAGACAGATGGTGGTCACCGGATTATACTGGGCGATCATGGCCACTGTCAGGCCCTCAAAGTAATACTGGTTGCTGATG
>JAGBDQ010000030.1 GCA_017937415.1 Oscillospiraceae bacterium | reverse complement strand
TGTGTGCCAAGCCTCATATGTCCCATATCAAAAACGACCTCGCTTTCCGAAAGATGGCTCTATGATACCATGTTCCGCCCTATTTCTCCACCAACTATGGCGCAAAAATCCGTTGACTTTTGGTTGCGGAGCCCGTTTTGGGGCGCAAAAAGGGCCAGGGACAACGCCCTGGCCCTTCAGAATATTCACATCAGCTTTACGGTGTAGTAGACCGCCATGATCAGCAGCCAGGCCACAGCCACCGCGTAGAGGGCCATGGTGGGCAGGCTCATGAGGGCACAGATCAAAACACCGGCAGTCACGGCGGCGGTGAGATAGAGCAGGGGGTAATTGGTCTCCCGGGAGAACAGGGGGTACTGCTTGCCCTTCCAGTTCAACGCGCCGTGCTCCTTCTGGCAGAGACAGCAGCCCCAGGCCACCGCCCCGGTCAGCACCAGAGCGCCCAGGGTGTAGATCCAGCATACCACCCCGGTCCGGCCGGAGACGCCGTGGGAGCAGAGCCAGATCCCCATCAGTCCGGCAGCGCCCAGGCAGGCGATGAGGAAGAATTCCCGCTGGTAGAGATAAAAGAGCACAGCCAGGATCAAAATGGCGGGAACCACGGTGTAGACTACGGTCAGTCCGGTCCCGCCCAGCAGCCAGGCGGCAAAGCACCCCGCCGAGAGCCCCAGGGCCACCAAGGCGGCCGCTAAGGGAAGCCGCTTTTTCATGCCGCCCGTTTTCCACCAGTAGAAGGCCCCTGCGGCCCCGGCCAGGAACAGGAAGGCCAGCACCTTCACGGCGGGGCCGAGAATGTCTGCCCGAAACTGGAGCTCGGTTATGCCGAATATAAGGTGGCTTATCCGGTAGTGGGTCCAATACCGGTCAAGCAAAAGAAGCAGGAATTCCAGAACAGCGCCTCCCACGATCCAGCAGAGGATACTGTTGAGGGCCTCCTCCTCCGCCTTTGCTTTGGCGGCTCTGTTTTTCTTACCATTCTTGTCCATAGACGACCTCTCCCAAAAAGCCCCGCTGTGCGGCGGCGTTATCCTATCTTTTGCGATATTCCTGTTCTTTATCCTTGCCCAGGACCGCATTTTTCGACTCTAACTTTTCTTATTTTACCAGATTTTTCTTCATTGTGCAATAGGAAATTGTGGAAAGAGGGGCAGAGAGGAAAGGTAAGAAAAATGAAAGGAATTGTAATCGTTTTGTTGTTGTTTTCGTGGCAAAAACAGGTATAATAAGAGAACAAGCCAAAACCAAAGAAACAGAAGGAAGAGGACCATGATGAAACTGAACTTGAAACGTATGCTATCCCTGCTGCTGGCGCTGACCCTGCTGGGCGGCCTGTTTGCCTGCGGAAAAAGGGAGAAGGAGCCTGACGCTGAGGGAAGCCCTGACCCCGGCACCCTGGAGAGCGTGGAGCCCTCCACAGAGCCCTCGGAGACTCCGGCTGTCGATCCGGAGCCCCAGGAGACCGTCACCACCCCTGAGGTCCCCTTAGTGGCCTGGGGCAAGAACCAGGTAGTAGAGCACCTCTTTTTCCACCCGGTGATCGCATACCCCCAGTGGGCCTTCCATGACTGTGACGCCCCCGAGAGCGAGCGGACCGGCCTGGACGACTGGATGGTGACGGTGGACGAGTATAACAAGATCCTCCAGAGCGTCTACGACAAGGGCTATGTGCTGGTGAGCATGAACGAGGTGTGGAGCGAGTACACCGACCCGGACACGGGGGTGACCCGCATGCGCCGGAACACCATCATGGTCCCCGAGGGGAAGAAGCCCCTCATCATCTCCTTTGACGACACCAATTACTACGACTATATGCTGGAGCAGGGCTTTACCTCCAAGCTGGTGTTGGGCACCGACGGGGAGATCTGGGCCGAGTGCACCGACCCCTACACCAAGGAGACCTTCCTCACCCAGGACCTGGACGCCATCACCATTCTGGACAAGTTTATCCGGGAGCATCCCGACTTCTCCCCCAACGGGGTGAAGGGCTGCCTCTCCCTCACAGGCTACCAGGGCATCCTGGGCTACCGGACCCAGCGGAACACCACAGACTGGAATGACGAGAAGGAGGCCTTCCGGCTCTCCGAGCGGGAGGCCGTCATGCCCATCGTCCGGCGGCTCAAGGAGACCGGCTGGTACTTCGGCTCCCACACCTGGGGCCACATCCGGCTGGGCACCAAATCACTGGAAACGATCCAGGCTGACACCGAGCGTTGGTTCCGGGATGTGGGAGAGCTGGTGGGAGAGACCAGCATCCTCTTTTACCCTCACGGAGAACGGCCCGACAAGAACGACTGGACCAATACCGGGCCGGTTTTCAAATATCTGCAATCCCAGGGCT
>JAGBDQ010000365.1 GCA_017937415.1 Oscillospiraceae bacterium | reverse complement strand
TGGAGGAGCTGGAGGGGCTATGAGAAAATGGATCATGGGGCTCTGCGCCCTTTTTCTCCTGCTGGCCGGGTGTTCCCCGGCGGCGGAGCCTTCTGATACACCCTTACCCACAGAGGAGGAAACAGCAGTGTCTGACATAAAGGATACAGTGAAACGGCTGATGGCCATGCGGGACCTGGACGAGATCTTTGCTTTGGAGGATGATACGGATTTTGCGACTGCCCTCTCCTCCGCCCTCTGTGACTGGACCAATTACGGTGAGCATTTGGATCTTCTCTCCCCGGAAGCCCAGGTCTTTTATCTCTGCGACCAGTTGGACAATGAAATAAACAGCGATGGATTTGTGAGCTTTATCTTCGAGCGCTATGGGCAATGGGCACCCGAAACGGTAGATGCTTTGGAGACCATAGGCGCACCCCAAACAGCGGATATTCTCCGCCGGGCCATCGCCATGCTGCCCGACGGAGTCTGTCCCCGGGATTATACGCAGCGGAATGACCTTCTGTTTGAGGACGAGGATAAATACTATACCGCCTATAACGCTCTGGATGAGGAGTTTTACGCCTACCCCGACGGTACTCTGACGGACCTCTATGTCACCTATGCCCGGGACCACCGGGACTGCTTTTCTGCCCCAGAAAAATGACTCGAACAAGCAATCACCTCCCGGTTGCTTTTCCCGCTTTGGGGAAGCTACCCGGGAGGTGATTTTTTATACTGATCTGCCCGAGGGCAGGGCGGGAATTTAGGGGGACCACTTTTAGGAAAAAGCATTTTTCTGCCCAAGGGCAGGGGCGGAAAATATGGGGGACTATTCTTGGTGTCAAGAATAGCCCCCCACACCCCCCACGAACCACCAGGGGAAGGGCGTTTCGATTCGCCCTTCCCCCGGACCCCATCCCCCAACGACCAAGGGAGGGGGACTGCGGCCCCCCTCCCCTTGGATTCCTCCCCAGGATGTTCTACCATGAGGAAAGATGGCCTACGGGTTGCACTTCGTAGCACCCCTCCGGGCACGGGGCCGCCCCCGAGCCGAGGGCCATGGGCAGCGGCTCTGCCGCTGCCGGGACAGTCGCTCGGCAAAGCCGAATGACGTCCCTGCTTCCTCCCGAGCCGAGACCTGCTACAAAGTGCAGGTCGAAGGCCACCAGCCTATCGGTAGAACACCCCGGGTGGGTTTCCAAAGGGTAGGGCCCGCAGGCCCTGCCCTTTGGTCGTCTCAAGGGGGTGGTCCAGGAGGGTCGGTGCGTGCCGGTGGCACGCGTCCACCGATTTGACCGAGTCGAAGACGGGAAGACATCGAAATCCCCCCTGGGCGGACCTTGTGTCCGCCGGGACGGCCGTCCGGTGAAACCGGATGACGTCCCTGGGACCGTCATTGGCTTACGCCAACGACCGGTCCGGGCACCTGCGGTGCCCCTGGGGCCACTTTTGCCTAAAAGTGGTCCCCCTAAATTACAGCCCTGCCCTTGGGCAGAAAACCACTATATAATAGCAAAAGAGAGGGACGGCTCACGCCGTCCCCCTTCATTTTACATCTCTCAGGCATTTGCCCTCTGCAAATAAAATTCGCTTTCAGCAACCCGGGTAACAAAATCATACTCTATCCGTGTCGCTTTCGAGGGAACAATATTATACCGCTTAAAAACTGTACGCAGATACGCAAAGTATTCCTTATCCTCCTGGGTCAGTGGAGAAACCCAGCCCTGTTCGCTTCCAATAGCCTCAGCCCGCAACAATTCTTCTCTACTCATTTTCGGCATTTTGATCCCTCCTAAACTCCGAAATAATTTGTTCAGCCGCATCCTCCCAAATAACCAGCCGAAACGGGTCATAACTTCCTGTCGGACGTGCGCCGAATTCTCTCATATAGTATTCCATCAATTCACTGGTCTTGGCCTTAAATATCAAGACCCCATCAAAACCCGCCTGTAAGGAAATCTGTATTCCATAGGCGAGCAACGCTTTCGCAATCCCAAGATAACGTTTATGGTCACCAGTTACATGCAAGAGATTTGCATTACTATGTCGGGCACTCTCTATATAAATGATTTCAACTGCCAGGCTGCCTTCATCCAGTTCATAAGACATAAGCCCCAGCAATTCCCCATCGTCTCTTCGATGAAGGGCCACTTTGTTCGGCAGATGTGCTGCAAACGGAGTGCTCCAATCTGTTTGCCAGTCCTGCGTTTTCGCCAGATCCTGTTCCGTTGCCGTATCCACAATGGCCGGTATCCTTTTCCCCTGCACCGCATCTACTACAAACAAGTCCAGCATGTAAACCCCTCTTTTCATAAACAGTTTACCACAGGAGCTATTAAATTACAAGCTATCCAGCAAAACCGTACTTTTCTTGTTCTATTCCTCTATATACTCGATAATATCTTCCACCCGGCAGTGGAGAATACGGCAGAATTCGTCAATGCTTTCAGTTGAGAGAGGTTTACCCTTTCTCATTCGAGTAAATCGGTTACTGCTGATGTTATACTGGTTGATCAGAACATAGGTAGACACCCCTGTTTTCTTTAATGTCTCCCAAAATGGGCGATAAGAAATCATACATTTCACCTCATCTCCCATTTTAATTTATAGTCTTCCTATTGACTATATATTATAAATAGCCTATAATAGGGCTGAGGTGATACTTATGGAAAAGCCAAAAAACTGTACCGGGCCCAATATCCGGCGTTACCGGGAGGCGGCGGGCCTCACCCGGACCGCCCTTTCCCGGGCCCTGCGGGAGCAGGGCTTTATTATCAGCCCCCGGCGCATCAAAAGAATGGAGGAACAGAACGCCAAGGTTTACGAGCTTGATCTGGTGGCCTTTGCCCGCCTCTTCCACATCCGGGCCGGCGACCTGTTCGACGTATAAAAAATTCCCGGAAGCCGCGGCTTCCGGGAATTTTCGCTTGATGGGAGTTTGTCTTACTTCAGGTTGAAGAAGGCGTCGTGACCAAGGTAAGTGGCCACATCGTCCAGCTCCTCCTCGATGCGGAGCAGCTGGTTGTACTTGGCCACCCGGTCGGTACGGCTGGGAGCGCCCGTCTTGATCTGGCCGGCGTTGGTGCCCACCACGATGTCGGCGATGGTGGTGTCCTCAGTCTCGCCGGAGCGGTGGGACACGATGGTGGTGTAGCCGTGACGGTTGGCCAGCTGGATGGTGTCCAGAGTCTCGGTCAGGGTGCCGATCTGGTTGACCTTGATGAGGACGGCGTTGGCAACGCCCAGATCCAGGCCCTTCTGCACCCGCTCCACGTTGGTGACGAACAGGTCGTCGCCCACCAGCTGGACACGGTCGCCCAGAGCCTTGGTCAGCATCTGCCAGCCCTCGATGTCGTCCTCGCCCATGCAGTCCTCCATGGAGATGATGGGGTAGGAGTCGGCGAACTTCTTCCACATATTGACCATCTGCTGCTTGGTCATGGACTTCTTGGCCTTGGGCAGATCGTAGCAGCCGGTCTCGGCGTTGTACCAGTCGGACACGGCGGCGTCGATGGCGATCTTGAAGTCCTCGCCGGGCTTGTAGCCGGCCTTCTCGATGGCAGCCACGATGCACTTGAAGGCGTCCTCATCCTTCTTCAGGTTGGGGGCGTAGCCGCCCTCGTCGCCCACGCCGGCGGCGGGGGTGCCGTTCTCCTTGAGGACGGTCTTCAGGGTGTGGAACACCTCGGCGCACATACGGAGGGCCTCGTGCCAGCTGTCAGCGCCCACGGGCATGATCATAAACTCCTGAATGTCCACGTTGTTGGTGGCGTGGGCGCCGCCGTTGAGGATGTTCATCATGGGCACGGGCAGGGTCTTGCCGTTCACGCCGCCAATGTAGTTGTAGAGGGACACGCCCAGGGACTCAGCGGCGGCCTTGGCGCAGGCCAGGGAGGCACCCAAGATGGCGTTGGCGCCCAGACGGGACTTGTTGGGGGTGCCGTCCAGCTCGATCATGGCCTTGTCGATGGCGGTCTGGTCCAGCACGTTCATGCCCACCAGGCACTCGGCGATCTCAGAATTCACGTTGTTGACGGCCTTCAGGACGCCCTTGCCCAGGTAACGGCTCTTGTCACCGTCACGGAGCTCACAGGCCTCATGGACACCGGTGGAAGCGCCGGAAGGCACGCTGGCGCGGCCCACGGTGCCGTCCTCAAGATAGACCTCCACCTCGACGGTGGGGTTGCCGCGGGAATCCAGGATCTCACGGCCCAGGACGTCAACGATCTCGATGATCTGCTTCATTGGAATCTACTCCTTTCAAATTCAGGGCATTTTATTTTTGCCCAGGGATAACGGTTTTATGGTAGGTCGCTATGTCACGTTACGCAAAGGTCTGGTCGCTCGGTCGCTTTCCCTCCGACTCGGGCAAAATCGCGGTGGCTCCGCCGCCTTACCAATTTTGCCCTCGCTCCGGTCCAAGCTCCCTCGCAACCCCTTGCTTCACGATTCGATCAGCGTTTCGCCGGTCATTTCGGCGGGCTGCTTCAGGCCCATCAGATCCAGCATGGTGGGGGCGATGTCGCACAGCTTGCCGTCCCGCAGCTTCACATTGGCGCCCACGATATAGAAGGGCACCAGGTTGGTGGTATGGGCGGTATAGGGGGTCTTGCCGTCGTCCTCCAGCATCCGGTCGGCGTTGCCGTGGTCGGCGGTGATAAGGGCTACGCCGCCCATCTGCTGGGTGGCCTCCACCACCTTCTGGACGCACTCGTCCACGGTCTCCACGGCGAACCGAGCGGCCTCGTAGACGCCGGTGTGGCCCACCATGTCGCAGTTGGCGAAGTTGAGGATGATCACGTCGTACTCGCCGCTCTCGATGCGCTTCACCGCCTCGGCAGTCACCTCACGGGCCGACATGTCGGGCTTCAGGTCGTAAGTGGGCACCTTGGGAGAGGGGATCAGCACCCGGTCCTCCCCGGGGAATACGGTCTCCACGCCGCCGTTGAAGAAGAAGGTGACATGGGCGTACTTCTCGGTCTCGGCAATGCGGAGCTGGGTCAGGCCCAGTTGGGAGATATACTCGCCGAAAATGTTGTGGAGGGCCTCCTTGGGGAAGGCGATCACCACGTTGGGCATGGAGGCGTCATAGGAGGTGGTGCAGACGTAGTTCACGTGGAAGAAGCCCTTCTTCCGCTCAAAGCCGGTGAAATCGGGGTCCACGAAGGTACGGGTGATCTCCCGGGCCCGGTCGGGGCGGAAGTTCATGAAGATGATGGAGTCCCCCTCCCCGATCTCGGCGTTCTCGGCCGTGATGACGGGGATGATGAACTCATCGGTGACGTCGGCGTCGTAGCTGGCCTGAATGGCTCCCACGGGGTCGCCGATGAAGCGCTGCTCGCTCTCGCCGTAGACCATGGCCTTGTAGGACTTCTCGATCCGGTCCCAGTTGGTGTCCCGGTCCATGGCGTAATACCGGCCCGAGATGGTGGCGATCTGGGCGCCGTACCGGTCGCAGGTCTTCTTCATTTCCTCCACATATCCCTTGCCCGAGGTGGGCGGGGTGTCGCGGCCGTCCATGAAGCAGTGGACAAAGATCTTGGGGCAGCCCAGGTCATGGGCCATCTTCACCGCCGCCTGGATGTGGGTGATGTGGCTGTGGACGCCGCCGGTGGACATGAGCCCGTAGATGTGGACCGCCTTGCCGTCGGCCTTGGCCTTGAGCATGGCGTCCTTGTAGGCGGGGTTCTCGAAGAAAGTGCCGTCGTTGATGGCCTTGGTGATCTTGGGCAGGTCCTGGAACACCACCCGGCCGGCGCCGATATTGGTGTGGCCCACCTCAGAGTTGCCCATCTGGCCGTCCGGCAGGCCCACGTCCAGGCCGGAGGCAGACAGCTTGCAGCCGGGGCACTCGGCAAACACCTTATCCAGGAAGGGCTTCCGGGCATTGGCGATGGCGTTGCCCACGGTCTCGTCCCGCAGGCCGAAGCCGTCCATAATGATCAAAGTGGTCGGAGTTTTACTCATAAAAAGTAACCTCTTTTAGTCCTGATTTGCAGCATTCACGATCTCCATAAACTGGTCGGGCTTCAGGGAGGCGCCGCCGATGAGGCCGCCGTCCACGTCGGGCTGGGAGAGCAGCTCGTAGGCGTTCTTGGGATTCATGGAGCCGCCGTACTGGATGGTGACGCTCCGGGCCACCCGGGCGCCGTACTTCTTGCGGATGATGGTGCGGATGCCCTCGCAGACCTCCTGGGCCTCAGCCGAGGTGGCGGTCTTGCCGGTGCCGATGGCCCAGATGGGCTCGTAGGCAAAGACCACGTGACGCATCTTCTCGGCGGGGACGCCGGCCAAAGCGCACTTCACCTGATAGGTGATGAGGTCCATGGTGACTCCCAGCTCCCGCTGCTCCAGGGACTCGCCCACGCAGATGATGGGCCGCAGGCCGGCGTTCAGGGCGGCAAGCACCTTCTTGTTCACGGTAAAATCGGTCTCATTGTAGTACTGACGGCGCTCAGAGTGGCCGATGATGACATACTTCACGCCGATGTCCTTGAGCATCTCGGGAGAGACTTCACCGGTAAAGGCGCCGGTGGACTCGTAGTGGCAGGTCTCGGCGCCGATGGCCACCTTGCTGTCCTTGAAGAGCCGGACAGCGGCCTGGAGGTTGACGGCGGGGACGCACAGGACCACCTCGCACCACTTGGGACGGCCCAGCAGGGGCTTGAAATCCTCGGCAAAGGTTTTGGTCTCGGTGAGGGTCTTGTTCATCTTCCAGTTGCCGGCGATGATGGTTTTACGGTAACGACGATTCATTGGGATATGCTCCTTATATTGTATATTTGTTGGGGATCACGCTCAAATTTCAGGCATCCAGCAGGCAGGCAACGCCGGGAAGCTCCTTACCCTCCATGAACTCCAGAGAAGCGCCGCCGCCGGTGGAGATGTGGGT
>JAGBDQ010000364.1 GCA_017937415.1 Oscillospiraceae bacterium | reverse complement strand
CGGCCCGCCGCAGCGGGGAGGATATGGTGCTCACGGTGGCCGACGACGGCTGCGGCATGTCCCGGGAAAGCCGGGAACGGTTCCTCTCCCGGGATCCCTCGGCCTCCGGACAACATCTGGGCCTATACAACGTGGATGCCATTCTGCGGCTCCACTACGGCCCCGAACGAGGCCTGCGGCTGTTGTCCCGGCCCGGGGAGCGGGGCACCTGTATCCAGGCCGTTCTGCCCATCCGAATGTGGGAAGGAGGAGAAGAGATATGATGAAAGTCGTTGTGGTAGAGGACGAGACCCTGGTCCGCCGGGGCATTGTCCTCACCGTGGACTGGGCCGGGGTGGACTGCGCCGTGGTAGGGGAGGCCGCCGACGGCATGGAGGGCCTGGAGGTCATCCGGGAGAGCCAGCCCGACCTCATTGTCACCGACATCAAAATGCCCCGGCTGGACGGCATCGAGATGGTCCGGCAGCTCCGGGCGGAGGGGAACCGGGCCCATGTCATCATCCTCACGGCCTACTCCGACTTCTCCTATGCCCAGGCCGCCCTGAAGCTGGGCGCGGTGGATTTTCTCCTGAAGCCTTTTCAGGACGGGGAGCTGGAGGAGGCGGTCACCCGGCTCAAGAGCCGGGTGGGGCCCACTGGGCCCCAAACCCCCGGGCTGGAGGTCCCCGAGGAGTGCAAGAGCAAGTATGTGATGGCGGCCCTCCGTTACATCGCCGGACACTACAACGACCCGGACATCAGCGTCAGCTCGGTGGCCCGGGACCTGGGCATCAGCGAGGGTCATCTCAGCCATGTGTTCAAAAAAGAGACCTCCCGCACCCTGGGCAGCTATCTCACCGACTACCGCATCCACATGGCCATGGAGCTGCTGCGGGACTGCCGCAGCAAGGTCTACGAGGTGGCCGAGCAAGTGGGCTACCGGGATATCACCTACTTCAGCAGCACCTTCAAGCGCGTGGTGGGCTTGTCCCCATCGGAATACCAGAAGCAAAGTCAATAGGGGCGCTTTGGCCGAAGGCCAATACGCCCAGGATAGGCGTTCCCGCAAGGCGGGAATGCCATCCCCCAGGCGCGTTTTCAGATACATATCTCCCCCTACAGCAAAGGCCGGTCAACTGTACCAGTTGACCGGCCCTTGTCTTTTTGCTTATCAGAAAGAAGAATAAGAATCGTCCTTTTGTCTTGGCAAATACACAGATATACACTCTATAGGCGCGAGTTCTTCATAAGGATTCGCAATCAAAACATCATCTGGAACGTCAACATCCTCCAATTCGAAACTTACACCCGGAAGTGACGGAAATTCATACACACATGTTATCTCACTCTCAACCTTTACTTTCTCATTCAAGTACTCCTCTATTTCTCGAAAGAAGGTCCCTATTCCAAATCTCCACAACAATTTTCCCTGAAAAGGGTCTTTTACTAAGATTTGATCTATCTTCCCGTTTTCCGTATCGACCCAAATCATAATATCTTTTCCCGCATAGATTCTGCATCCTTCGCAAGGCTCCCTAACAGAGAAATCGGGTGAAATCTGAAAAATAGTACTTTCATTGGCACCCAACTTAAACGGGCCAATTCCAATTCCCGGAATAATATCTCCTGTTTTTAATTCAAACACAGCCTCACCCCTTTTTCTCAAACAGAGCTGTTCCCCTGCCTGACAAAAGCCAGTCCCTCATGGCTGACAGAGTAAAACCAAAGCTGGTTTTGTGTATAGAAAGCCAGATCCTCGGGATAATCGGGCGGCCCCCATGCTTGCAAGGACGGAACTGTCCGGATGGCCTCCCTCGTTTCCTTTTGGAGCATATACAAGTGAAAGCTCTGCCCTTTCACATAATGCGGAGGAAGCACCACTTTTTTCTGTTCCCGCTCATAGGGTTCTATTGCCTTCATAAAGGTCCGGTATTGCAACGACAGATCTTTTTGATGATACCGCTTAAAGGTACATACGCTAAAGCTGGTGCTTTTTTGCAGTGCCATTTCAACAAACATGCGGTATTTTTTTACATCAGACAGATCGATCAAATGAAAATCCATATTATCTCAATATCTCATCCAGGGTGTCCAGCAATATTCCCACGTCAATGGGCTTGGCAATGTGGCCGTTCATGCCGTGGCGCAAAGCCTCCCGCTTATCCTCCTCAAAGGCGTTGGCCGTCATGGCGATGATGGGGATGGAGGCCAGCTCCCTGTCCCCCAGCTCCCGAATGGTCTCGGTGGCCTGATAGCCGTTCATCACGGGCATTTGGATATCCAT
>JAGBDQ010000363.1 GCA_017937415.1 Oscillospiraceae bacterium | reverse complement strand
TTACCCCCGGGAGAGCTACACCCTCACCGATAAGCTCAGCCTCTTCATGGTGGAGAAGGAGGAGGACTTAGAGCCCTTCTTCGCCGGACAGCTGGAGCGGTGCGGGGTGGAGTATTTTGATTACTATTGGCTCCACGCCATGAGCGCCGAGCGGACCAAGCGGGCCGAAGGCATGAACGCCTTCCAGTTTGTCAAGGAGAAGAAGGCCCAGGGGAAGATCCGTCACATCGGCCTTTCCTTCCACGACAGCGCCGAGGCTCTGGACAAGATCCTCACCGACCACCCCGAGATGGAGTATGTCCAGCTCCAGCTCAACTACTTAGACTGGGAGGACCCGGAGGTCCAGTCCCGGAAGTGCTATGAGGTCTGCTGCAAGCACCATAAGCCCGTCATGGTCATGGAGCCGGTGAAAGGCGGGGTGCTGGCCAGCCTGGTGCCCGAGGCCGAGGCTCTTTTGAAGCAGGCCGACCCCAAGGCCTCCTGCGCCTCCTGGGCCATCCGCTTTGCCGCCTCCCTGGACAATGTGTGCATGGTGCTCTCCGGTATGTCCACCCCGGAGCAGATGGAGGACAATCTCTCCTACATGGAGGACTTCAAGCCCCTGACCGGGGAGGAGATCAAGCTTTTGGAGAAGGTGGTGGAGGTCATCCACTCCAAGGCCACCATCGCCTGCACTGCCTGCCGCTACTGCGTGGACGGCTGCCCCATGGGCATCGCCATTCCCGACTATTTCGCCCTGATGAACGATCTCAGCAAATTTGGGGAGACCCGGCTGGACCGGAACAAGCAGCGGTACGCCCAGCTCACCGGGGAGGGCGGTAAGGGCCTGGCCTCGGCCTGTATCGGCTGCGGCCAGTGTGAGGGCCAGTGCCCCCAGCACCTGCCCATCATCCAGTATCTCAAGGACGTGGCAGAGCGGTTTGAATAAGGACCCGCGCCAATGGATTTTTCATGAAAAGCACAAGCTCCGAACCTGATCGGTTCGGAGCTTGTTTTTCGGAGTTAAATACGAAAGAGTCGAACCCCATATGGAGTTCGACTCTTCGTGTTTTGGTGGAGACTACTGGACTCGAACCAGTGACCTCTTGCGTGTGAAGCAAGCGCTCTAACCAGCTGAGCTAAGCCTCCAAATTGTGGGGCCCCTTACCTCCGGGGCACTTGCCCTTTGGGGCCCCCGCAAAAGCGGTCCCCAGCTTTTGTGGGGAAAGGAGGAAGGAACCTGAGGATGTGCAGTTTTCGGCCGTTCCACAGGCCGGAAACGGAACGGATCAGGTTTCTTCCGACGTGGTGACCCGTACGGGATTCGAACCCATGTTACAGCCGTGAAAGGGCCGTGTCTTAACCACTTGACCAACGGGCCATAAAAGCTTTCCTGGGGCGCCCCGCCGGGCGCCCCGGGAACTGGTAGCGGCACCTGGATTTGAACCGGGGACACCACGGGTATGAACCGTGTGCTCTAGCCAACTGAGCTATGCCGCCATAGAAGTCGTCCTTGGACGACTGGGACAGTCGTTTGACGAAGTCAAATGACGTCCCTCTGTCCTGAAAACAGGGCAAGAGTTAGTATAACCGATTCCCCGGTGATTGTCAATGAAATTTTTCGATTTTTCGGGGTTTTTTCTCCGTGCGCCCATGGCCATGCCGCATTTTGTGTTTGGAATTTTCCTGTTGTCCAAGATATGGTTTCAGTCGATCTTGTACCCTACACCCCACACAGTCTTTAAGATCCGGGGACGGCCCACGCCGTCCTCTAACTTCTCCCGGATCCGGCGGATGTGGACCATCACCGTGTTGTTCCGGTCCAGGTACTTCTCCCCCCACACCGTCTCAAAAAGCTCCTCGGCCGAGATCACCTTGCCCCGGTTGGCGCAGAGGAGCCAGAGAATGTCAAACTCGATGGGGGTAAGGACCACGTCCTCCCCAAAGTAGCTGCATTTATGGCTGGTGCGGTCGATAAAGAGGCCGTCCACCTCCAGCACCTCGTCCCCCTCCTTGTGCTCGGCGCTGTTGTAGCTGGTATAGCGGCGGAGCTGGGCCTTTACCCGGGCCACCAGCTCCAGGGGGCTGAAGGGCTTGGTGATATAGTCGTCGGCCCCCACGGTAAGGCCGGTGATCTTGTCGGCGTCCCCGGTGCGGGCGGTGAGCATCAGAATGGGAAACTGCTTGGTGCGGCGGATCTCGGCGCAGAGCGTCATGCCCGAAATGTCGGGAAGCATCACATCCAGCACCGCCAGGTCGATCTTCTCCCGGCGGAGGGTCTCTAAAGCGTCGGCGCCGTTGCCGCAGGAAAAGACCGTAAAGCCCTCCCCCCGAAGATAGACGCTGACCAGGTCCGCGATCTCGGGCTCGTCGTCCACCACTAAAATATTGGTTTCCACAGCCGCCCCTCCTTTTCAGAATAAAACAGATGTTTCACGTGAAACATTGAAAAAATCACTTCAGAGCCGGCAGGATAAACTCCCCCGCCTCCAGGCTGTGCCCTCCGGGCGCCTGCCCCAGTGGCAGGATGGTAAACACATAGACCGGCTGGTAAAAGCCCTTGGTGTCCGCCCGGTAGTCCAGGGCACACTCCAGGATCTTTGCCCCCTGGAGCCAGGACTGTTCAAAGAGAACAGCCCCGTCAAATTTTCCCCCACGCAGCCGCTCCAGCGCCTCCGCCTGAGTGAGGATGGGTTCCTCCTTATAGGGCGTCAAAATTGCCAGAGTGCTGTCGATCTCCCCAAAGGTCCCGTTTTCCCGATACTCGCACCGCAGGACCCCGTTCACCACCTGCTCCCCATGGGGCAGGAAGCGGGCGGTAAAGCTGTGCCAGCCGTCCCCCTCATAGGCAAAGTCCGCTCCCACCGGGACGAAGATCCCCAGTTCCGCCAGCTTTTCCCGCAAAACCGGTTCTGACCCCTCTACCCCGGGCGCGTCCCCGTCGGCGGAGGACCGGTACTCGTAGCTGCGGTCATGGTAGGTCACGTTGAGAAAGTCTCCGGTGGAGTGGTTGGCGAACACGGTCAGGTCGTCATAGTAGTAGGCATCCGGGAAGGTCACACCCGCGCCGCGGGCAAATTCCGCGCCGAAGGCGTCGCAGCTCTCTTTGGTAAAGGGGGCGCCGCGGTAGGTAAAGGCTGTTTCGGCCCCCTCCACCGGCTCCCACACAAGCTGCCAGTCCATCCCCCGCAGGTTGGCAGCATACGCCGGGGCTTCGGGCAGGTTTCCATACTCCTTGAGCTGGTAGCCCCCGAAAATGCCCGCCAGGACCAGGCCAAAGGCCAGAGGGCAGATCAAATGGGGCGCCCATCCCCGCCGCTCCTTCCCCCGGCCCGGAAAGAGCCGGAGCAGCAGCATGGCGAGGGAAAAGCCCAGGACAGTCCCCAGGGTGTTGGTAAAAAGGTCGTCCACATCGAACATACCGCGGCCCAGCAGGTACTGGACAGATTCGATGGCCAGAGACACGCCAAAGCCCGTCGGCAGGGTGACATACCACCTCTGAAACGGCCTCGCCAGCAAGGGAAAAAGAAAGCCAAGGGGGAAAAACAGGGCAATGTTCAGAAGCACATTGAGCCAGAGCTTGAGGGTAAATCCGTTCCAGGCCTCCCGCCAGGCCAAAAACAGGTGCAGATTCGCCTGGCCCGTCCCGCCGCCCACCTGCCGGAGCAGGGTCGCGTAAAGGAGAAGGGCAAAATAGCCCGCCAAAGCCACGGCGGCCAAGGCTTTCTTCCAGGGAAAGGCCGCCCCTCTTTTTCGATACAGGAGGTATGCACCCCCCACCCCAAGGGCACAAAGGAGCCCGGCTCCCAGGGCTAATTTGCCGCCCTGATGAAGCATTTGCAGGATCAACCGGACAAAATCATGCAAAGCATTCCCCTCCCTCCGCCTTTTTGACACCATTATAAATGGCCGTCTTTGCCATCGTCAATGCGGCAGAGAGGATCGTCAGAAAATCTTCAGAATTTATGTCCCGCTGAGTCGCCAGTTTTCCAGGCCGTAGAACAAATCCCGCTGGGTGGGGGTCATACCGCTGACCTGGCCCCACTGAGTCAGAAGGGAGCCGTTTTTGAAGCAGATGGCCGTGATGGGGGCCTCCTGGATCATCCGGGCCCAGAGGGCGGCGGCCGCTGTTTTCCGTTCCTCCCCGGCGGCTGCCCGCCAGGCGTCCAGCAGGGCGTCCAGCTCCTCGCTGTCACAGCCGCCGTAATTCATCGTCCCCTTGGAATGGATCAGGGGCTCAGGGTCAAAGTCGGCGGTGAGAACGGTCTCCCCCAGGTAAATGTCAAAATCGCCCCTGTTCAAGGCCGCGGTGAAATCCTCCCAGGGAAGCTTGTCCACAGTCACAGTAATGCCCAATTCACGGAGAGAATCGGCGATGGCCTCACTCAGGGCGGCTTTGGCCGTGTTCTCCTGGTTCACAATAAGCTTCAGGCTCAGCACCGTCCGGCGGCGCTCCAGGGTCCCCTCCTCGTTGGGGATCCAGCCCAGACCGGCAAGAAGATCCTGGGCCGCCTCCAGGTCCTGGTCCAGGGAGGCCGCCGCCTCCCGGTCATAGTCCCCGCTCCGGGGGTGGACGGTCAGCGCCGAGGCCGAGGCGTGATTGCCCAGATACCGCTCCACCAGAGAGACCCGGTCAAGGCACAGGGAGATGGCCCGGCGCAGCGCCTCCTCCCGGCAGAGGCCGCTTTTCATGTTAAAGGCCAGATAAACCAGGCCCGTGGTGGGATAATCGGTGGTCTCCATCCGCCCGGAGAAGCCCAGGGTATTGGAGCCGTTCAGGTCCACATCCACCAAGGAGATCTCCCCCGCGTCAAAGGCATAGATCAGGTCATCGCTGGTACCCACGCTCCGCAGGGAGACGGTCTCCCGGGGGACCGTCTCCCCCTCCCGGGCCGTCAGACAGAGCGCCTCGCTCTCCTCCTCGCGGGTCAGCACGTAGGGTCCTGTGCCCAGGGGGGCGATCCCATCCCGGTCCTCTTTCACCACGGGCACATCCAGCAGGGCAGGCAGCGCCCCGTTGGGCCGGGAGAGGGTAACTGTCACCGTACCCCCCTCCCCGATCCCCACTCTTGTTACATCCCGCAGCCGGCTCTGGTACCGGCTGCTCTGCCGGGCCAGATTCAGGGAAGCGATGACCTCAGCGGCAGTCAGGTCCGAGCCGTCCGAGAAGGTGGTCTCAGCCAGAACGAAGGTCCAGGTAAGACCGTCCTCGCTGACGGTATAGCTCTCGCACAGGTCATTCTGAGCCTGAAAATTCCGGTCCAGGGCAAAAAGGCCCCGGTAGAGCAGAGGGGCCAAGAGCAGGTTGACTCTGCTGTTCCCCGTGATGGGGTGGAAGCTCCCGGTTGGGTCACAGGGCAGCACAAACTCCACCGGCGCAGGTGCCTGAGTCGGCACAGCGGTGGGAGCAGGCGTCTGGGTGGGGGTGGGCTGGGGCTCCTCCTCCCCGCAGGAGGGGAGGGTGATCAGCAGGGCCATGACCAGGAGCAGCAGCGGCAGTCGCTTGTACTTCATAAGCAATTCCTATCCTTTGTGTTTTAGTTTACATAATCGGTTTACCATAATTAAGTTTACATAACAATATTTACATAATTCGGTTTGCATAATTTAATTGACATAATTCTATTCAGGCAAGGAGATCAAGGTGGCCTGGCTTCCTCTCTCCCCTTTGGTATAGCGGTGGGACCAGTATTTATCCGGTTTACATAAGGTACAGTCCGAAGAAATGTCGATCTGCGCCTCCGGGACCCCGGAGCGCCGGAGCCAAAGGGTGTTGAGCCCCTTCAGGTCCACCAGGAACTTCCCCTCCCCCTTCTCCCGGATGAAGGGGAGAGCGTCGCCGCCCAGAGCGGCCGTCATGGCGTTGGGCACATCCTCGTTGGTCTCAAAGCAGCAGGCCGAAATACAAGGGCCCAGGGCCGCCAGCAGGTCCTCCGGACGGGTGCCGTAGGCCGCTGTCATGGCCTCCACCCCACGGGCCAGGATCCCCTTGGCGGTGCCCCGCCAGCCCGCGTGGACGGCGCCGATGGCTCGGTGGACCGGGTCGTAGAGCAAAGCGGTAAGGCAGTCGGCCCCGAAAGCCACCAGGGTGGTGCCGGGCACGTTGGTGATAAGCCCGTCGGCCCGGTAGTCCTGGGGGCGGTCCAGCCCCTTGCCCCAGTCCTCCGCCGTGACCTGACGCACAGCGTCCTCATGGACCTGGACGGTGAGGACCAGCTTATTTATGTCAACCGCGAAGGCATCGCATACCCGCCGGTAGTTCTCCAGTACCTTCTCCCGGTCATCTCCCCGGTTCAGGCCCAGGTTCAGAGAAGCGTAGATCCCTTCCGACACACCGCCCCGGCGGGTGGTGAAGCCGTGGGGGATCCCCGCCGCGGTCATCCGGAGGGAGACCTGCATGGGGATCTGATTTAGGGTCACGTCGATCAGGTCCATGGAATGCTCCTTTCAAAATTATGTAAACCACCCCCGCCGTAAGAAAACAGACCCCGCAAAAGCGGCCTTCAGCTTTTGCGGGGAGAGGAGGGGCAACGAAATGAATGAACTTTCGGCCGCCCTTCGGGCCGGAAGTGAACAATATGAAGTTTGCCCCGACGATGCAGCGGGGGTGGGATCTCTCACATATTTTCTTCGCTGTGGTATTCCTTACAATCGCACTTCTTCCACTTCTTGCCGCTGCCGCAGGGGCAGGGGTCGTTGCGGCCGATCTTGATGCCTTTGCGGACCACGGGCCGCTTCTGAACGGTGCCGTCCCCGCCGGCGGACTCGCCGGTGATCTTGGCCACCCGCTCCCGCTTCACCTCACCCTGGGGGCGTACCCGGGCCTGGAAGAT
>JAGBDQ010000362.1 GCA_017937415.1 Oscillospiraceae bacterium | reverse complement strand
GCCGGACACCTACTGACGAGCTCATGTAGGTGCTGCCCTTGTCGATGACCGAGATGAAGAAGGAGGACAGTAAAATGCCCAGCGGGGAGGAGTTGCCCAGCACACAGACTGCGATGGCGTCAAAGCCGGTGGAGATGAGGGTGTCGGGCTGGATGGAGCCCACATAACCCAGAAAGTAGGTGGCACCTGCCAGACCGGCCAGAGCCCCCGAGATAGCCATGGAAGTTACCAGATTTCTGCCCACATTGATACCGGCGTACTTGGCCGCCTTGGGGTTGGCCCCAATGGCCCGGAACTCAAAGCCCAGCTTCATTTTGTCGAAGAGGAAACGAATGAGAAAAACTGCGATCAAAGCCAGGATAATGCCGAGAGGAATATCTATTTTCATACCCAGCAGCTCGGTATCCATCAGAGAGAGTCGCGAGGCGGCAGAGACGGGTTTGGACTGCCGGGTCTTGGGGTCGGCAAATTTCTGGAGCTTGACACAGAAGCTAACACCGTACCGAATGATGTAGTTGAACATGATGGAGGAGACCACCTCGCTGATGTTCCACTTATACTTGAGGAATCCAATGAGAGCGGCCACCAACGCGCCGGTAACGGCGCAGATGATCAGCACCAGAGGCTTGGCCAGCACGGCGGGGAGCTCGGAATACCCGATGGAAATGGTGGCCACCAGGCCGGCCAGGAGCATTTGACCGGAGACACCGATGTTGAAAAGTCCAGAGCGCATAGCAACTGCCACCGCCAGAGAGGCAAAGAGCATGGGAGTCCAGGCGTTGACAAAACTCATAAAGTCAGTGAGCATATTTTTATGGGCAGCATAGTTGGCCTTAGGGGCAAGGCCGGAGCCCCGCAAAAAGCTGAGATAACCGGTGAACGGGTTCTTGCCTAACAGGAGGAAGACGATGGCGCCTGCCAGCAGGCTCAGCAGGATAGCCAGCAGGGGAATGGTGATCTTCTGACGCTTTTCATCTCCCATGACCTTGCGGAAAAACGCGCCAAAGCTGCCGCTTTTCTGTTTCATGCCTGTTTCACCCCCATCATGAATTGTCCCACCTCGTTGGTGGTCAGCTCCTCAGCCGGAGCGATCTTCTGGATCTCTCCCGAGAAAATGACCCCGATGGTGTCGGCAAGCCCCATGATCTCGTCCAGCTCCAGGGAGATCAGGAGGACGGCCCGGCCCTTGTCCCGCTCTGCCAGGATCTGCCGGTGGATATTCTCAATGGCGCCGATGTCCAGGCCCCGGGTGGGCTGGACAAAGATCATAAGCTTGGAGCTCAGCTCGATCTCCCGGGCGATGATGGCCTTCTGCTGGTTGCCGCCTGACATGGACCGGGTGACCGTATGGATGCCCTGACCGGAGCGTACATCATACGCCTCAATGAGCTTTTCACCGTATGCATCAAAGGCTGAATGATTCAAAATACCCTTTTCGCAGAAGGGGGCTTTGTAGTAATTTTTCAGGGCCAGGTTATCGGCCAGGGTGAAATCCAGCACCAGACCCACCGACTGGCGGTCCTCCGGGATGTAGGAGAGCTCGGAGCCCTCGTCCGCACGGTAGGCGGTGACGCCCAGCTCGCTGCGGTCCCGGATGGAGCTGTGGGTGATGTCTCGTCCGGCCAGGGTGATGGTGCCTTCGGCGGCGGCGAGAAGTCCGGTGACCGCATCGGCGATCTCTACCTGCCCGTTGCCTGAAACCCCGGCGATGGCGAAAATCTCTCCGGCGCGGATGGAGAAGGAAACATCTTTCACTACAGGGAAGCCGTCGGCGTTCTTGACCGTTAGATGCTCCACCTTCAAAACCTCGGGACCAAAGTGGGCGGGGGCCTTCTCCACCACAAAATCCACCTCACGGCCCACCATCAAGTTGGCCATGGTCTGGGTGGAGGTGGTGGCTACATCCAGCACATCAATGAGCTTGCCCCGGTTCAGAATGGCACACCGGTCGGCCACCTGCTTGATCTCCTCTAATTTGTGAGTGATGAGGATAATGGTCTTTCCCTGATCCCGGAGCCCCCGGATGATCTGGAGCAGGAACTCGATCTCCTGGGGGGTGAGAACGGCGGTGGGCTCGTCAAAGATGAGGATCTCGGCTTCCCGGTAGAGCATTTTCAGGATCTCTACCCGCTGCTGGGTGGAGACGTTCACATCCTCAATCTTAGCGGTGGGATCCACCTCCAGGCCGTATTGCTTGGAGAGGGCGGCCACTTTTTGGTTGGTGCCCTTGATGTCCACCACGGGGAAAATACCTGCCATTTTCTTGGGCTCGATGCCCAATATAATGTTTTCGGCAATGGTGTAGTTGCTCACCAGCTTGAAGTGCTGGTGGACCATGCCGATGTTCAGCCGTGTGGCGTGGTTGGGGGAGGAGATGACCTCCTTTTTGCCCCGGACCCAGATCTCCCCCTCGTCCGGCTCGTACATACCGAAAAGCATACTCATTAAAGTAGACTTTCCGGCACCGTTTTCACCAAGAAGAGCGAAAATTTCGCCCTTTTTGATGCCTAATGAGATGTCATCATTGGCAACAATACCGGGAAAACGCTTGGTAATGTGACGCATTTCCACGATATATTCGGGTTTTTCCATACTTTTCAACCTCCATTCATGATAGCGGCTCTTGCGTCCGGGTCGTAAGAGGGGAGTACCGCAAAAGCTCTGTGCCAAAGAGCTCAGAAGGGCTTCGGAACTTGTCCGCTGTCCTTCTCAGACCTTTGGAAAAAAGAAAAGAAGGGGCGCTCCGCTGGTAGTATACCTGCTACGAACGGAGCGCCCCAAAAGAAACGGGCTTTAGGGCTTATTTGAAAGAATCGGGATCCACGCCGTTAAAGTTGGCGGCGGGCACGATGGTGCCGTCTTTCACCAGAGGATATGCGTCCGCCAGAGCCTTCAGAGTGGCCTCAGACAGCTGATGATGTCCCTCGGTGGAGACATAGCCGGTGGAATCGGTGTCGGCGTGCAGGATGATGTTCTGGCCCTTGAAGGAGTCGTCCACGATAGCGTTGAGCTGACGCTCCACGTTGATGGCCATGTTCTTGAGTACGGAAGTCAGAATGATGCTTTCGTTACCTTCGTACTGGTCCACATCGCAGCCGATGACCTTCACATT
>JAGBDQ010000361.1 GCA_017937415.1 Oscillospiraceae bacterium | reverse complement strand
GTGGGGATCACCGGATTTCTGTGCTTCCTGTTCTTGGTCAACGGCAACGAGGACATCCCCGACTTCATCCAGGGCTTCTACATGGGGGCCGCCACCGGCATCTCCCTGGGCGCTGTGATCCTGCTGGTCCGCTCCACCTACCTGCTGGGCCACCCCGAGGCCCTGAAAAAGGCCCGCATCAAGGAGACCGATGAGCGGGAGAAGCAGATCACCAACGACGCCTTCCGCTTCGCCGGGGCCATCACCTTCTTCACCGTGGCCGCCGCCCTCTTCGTGGTCCTCCCCTTCAGCTTCCATGCCTTCTATGCCCTGCTGGGGGTCATGGCCCTCTACGGCGTCACCTTCTTAGTGGCCGGCTTCATCCTCTCCAAAAAATTGTGAGCACATACGAACCGGGCGTCTCCCGCTGGGAGACGCCCTTTCCTATGTTTCACCGTTTCTTTTTCAGCCGTTCCCGGCGTCCGGCGGCCCCATGATCAAACTGATAAACGTCTGGTTCCGCTCGTTCAGGGTCAGAGAGCCCATGTGCTCCTCGTTCCATGTCTGGAACATCTCATAGATCTCCCGGGCGGCCTCCCCGCACTGGGGATACTGGTTATAATATGCCATCAGAATGTCAAACGCCTGCTGCCAGGCCTCACTGTTGGCCGACAGGAAGTTGACGTGTTTTTTCAGCATGGCGATGGCCTGATCGGGCTGACCGGTGGAGAAATAGAACCGGGCCAGATAGGGCGGGATGGTGTTGGAGTCCACCCGGGCCAATTTCTCCGCGTACTCGCTGGCCTGGAGGAAAATATCCCAGTGTTCCTCCCTATCCAGATCCCCGGCCGCCACCACATAGGAGAGCATATAGCTGTTCTTCTCAAAGAGGTCCATCTTGGCGGCCGAGGCCAGCGTGTTCAGGGTGGCACGGGCCTTCACCGTGCTTTCAGCCTGCATATTCAGCCCCAGCAGCACGGCATAGACGGCCATCAGGCCGCACAGTCCCGCCACGACCCAGCTTCGGGCCTCCTCCTTCGTCCGCTCCGGCAGGAGGGGGAGCTCCTGCCCGCAGCACAGGCAGACCAGCCCCAGCACTCCCAGGGCCATGGGCAGATAGTAGCAGGAGGAAAAGATCACCTCCACCGCCCCGTGCCCCGCCATAAACACCAGCGCGGCGCCCAGGGCGGGAGCCAGGCCGTCGGCCTCCTCCTTCCGGCGGAGGTTCTTCCACACCGCCGCGGCGCACAGCCCCAGCATCCCCACAAAGAGGACAAGGCCCACCACGCCGGTGGTCAGCAGGCTCTCCACATAATTGTTGTGGGTGTACTTGGTCTCGTAGTAGAAGGACTGGACCCCGGGGCAGGCGCTCTCAAAGGCGCCCAGGCCAAGGCCGAAGATGGGACTGCGGCGGAAGAGCTTCATGCCGTCCGCAAAGAATACCGTTCTCTGGATGGCGTTTTCGTTGGCAAAAAGGCCCTGGAGCCGGTTGGCGATAAAGCCGGGCAGCAGCTTGTAGTCCAGCTTCAGCGCCGTCGTCCCCGCCTCCCCGGTGAAGGAGGCCTCGCTCAAAGTCAGACCCTCCCCGGCCCGGAAATTGAAGTAAGTCACCAGGCTGCCCTCGGGCACCGTAAATTGGGCGCCGGAAGCGTCGCCGGAATAGAGCACCGTGCTGGTGTGCATCATGGTCTCCTGCTGGTTCTGGCTCTCGATGGTGACGGTGACCGGGCCGGTGGCCTGGATATTCAGGGTATATGTCCCGGCAGCGGGATATTCCGCCCGGCGCAGGCCCTCTCCCGCCACCAAACCGGCAGGGCCGGTGAGATTCACGGCCAAGGCGGCAAAAACCACCAGCAGCGCCAGCACACCGCCCAGCAGCAGCCCAAAGAGCTTGCCGCTTCCCTTTTCCATGACCCCCGACAGCTTGCTGTGAAGCAGGTTATCCGCAAGGCACAGCAGAGCCGCGCCTGCCAGGGCGCACAGGAGGGGGATGGGCTGCATCCCGGTCCAGCCCCCGAAGGAGGTGAGGAAGATGGGGAAGGCTCCGGCCAGGGCCAGCACAAAGGTCTCCACCATCAGCACCAGAAGAGAGGCCTTTCTCTCCTTCCGCTCCAGCAGCAGAAGGGCCAGGAAGGCCAGGGCGATCATACCGCTGGCGCCCATACTGAATACCAGAATGAAGGCAAGGGCGTTGAGGAACAGGCAGACAAGATGGAAGCACCGCTCTTTCTTCTCCTCCGCCGTCACCGCCAGCTCCAGAGCCAGCAGCACCCCGAGGCCGGCCACCCCGGCAAAGACATTGGGGTTATCATAGAGGGAGGTCATACGGACCCCCACCTCCACCGGGGTCTCGCCGATCACGGCGTAGTCCGGGGTGAAGATCCCCAGAAGGCCCAGCACAGGGCCGCTGATCAAGTGGGTGGAAAGCATATCAATGCTCACAAGGCTGGCAAGGGCGGTGCCTCCGGCCAGTATGGAGGCCCACGCCCGGCCGCTGTTCCTCCCCTTCCGGGACCAGGCCAGGACCAGCAGCAGCACCCCGAAGCCCAGGAATATCTTCAGGAATTCCTTCAGGGCAAAGCTGGGAGCGGCGGCATAAAAGGTGGAGATCCCGTTGAGGATCACCCAGGCCGCTACGCCCATCAGAGGCAGGGAGAGCCGGTCCCGCACATAGGAGAAGCGGATCACGCAGGAGGCGATGGCCCCGAGGACCATGGTCATGACGATCGCCTTGACGGTGGAGGCGCTGGACAGGCAGGTCATGAGGAAGAAGCACGCCATCATGACCGGAGGCACCCACAGCCATTTGGCGGGAAAGGGCGAGGCCGCCTGGAGGTACGGGACCGCCCGGGCCGAGGCCTGGGGCTGGGGCGCCTGGGCCGTGGGCTTCGGCTGCGGCTCCCGGACGGGCGGCTGAGCCGGATTCACGGAAGTTTTCTTATTTGTTTTCTTCTTGGATGCCATGGGGTGTACCTCCTGCTTTACCGGAGCTTTTCCTGATTTTTGATGCCCTTGAAGAGGGTCATGAACAGGATCTTGATGTCAAACAACAAGGTCCAGTTTTCGATATAGTAAACGTCGCACCGGATCCGTTCCTTCACGGAGGTGTCCCCCCGGTAGCCGTTGACCTGGGCCCAGCCCGTGATGCCCGGACGGACCTGGTGCTTGACCATGTAGAGGGGGATCTCCTCCTTGAACTGCTCCACATAGAAGGGCAGCTCGGGCCGGGGACCCACCAGGCTCATCTCCCCTTTGAGCACATTGAAGAACTGGGGGAGCTCGTCAATGGAGAATTTGCGGATAAAGGCACCAAATTTGGTCTTGCGGTCGTCGGAATCCGTGCTCCAGGCCGTATCGGAGCTCTCGTTGAGCCGCATGGAGCGGAACTTATACATATAAAACTCCTTCTTGTTCAGCCCCACCCGCTTCTGGCGGAAGATCACCGGCCCGGGGGAGCTGAGCTTTACCCCGATGGCGGCGAGGAGCATAACAGGAGATGTTACCACGATCAGCACCAGAGATCCCACAATGTCGACGGTCCGCTTCAAAAAGGCGTTGCCCAGGTTGTCCAGAGGGATCCGCCGTAGGTTAATGAGGGGCAGCCCGTTGAGGGAGTCGATCTGGGGCCGGGCGGGCATATAGTCGGCATAAAAGGGGATGAGGGAGAGCCGTACCCCGCTCTTTTCGCAGGCCTGGATGAGAAGGGGCATCCGGGCATAATCCTCCATCTCCAGGGCGGCCACCACTTCGTCCGGCTTGCTGCGGTCCAGCACCGCCCCAAGCTGGGACAGGTCCCCGAACCGCTTCCGCCCGGGGAGCTCCCCCCGGCTGTCCGAAACGTAGCCGATCACGGTAAGTCCCAGCTCAGGAGACAGCTCCAACTGCTCCAGATACCGCTGGGCCAGGGGCCCGGAGCCCACCAGGATCACAAATTTCTGGTTATATCCCAGCCCCCGGAAATGGTGGAGGACCTTCCGCACAAAGATCCGTTTGCCTCCGGTGAGGGCGTTGACCAGCGCAAAATAGATGACCAGGGCGCCGCGGGAAAAGTGGATACTGCGCAGCAAAAACAGGGCCATTTGGAAAAGGATAAAGCCCAGGGTGTTGGCCCAAAAAATGCGCCCCAGGTCCTGATAGAGCCGTTTTTTCCGTACCGACTCATAGATCCCTAAGAAAGCATAGATCAGCACCTGCCCCGCCGCCACAAAAAACGCCGCCTGCACATACCGGATCAAGGGCACCGACGGAATGCCCTGGAAAAGATTGAACCGCAGCCAAAAGGAGGCGGGCAGAGAGAGGAATACCAACAGGTAGTCCAAAGCCATATTCAAATGATTGAAAAGCCGCTGATTTTCACGGATCATGGGCCATTTTCCCCCAGCCTTTTCTCTCTTTTTTCGTGTTTTTTATTATATCATGTTTCTTTCCGTCTGTCAAAAAAAGCGAACCGCCCGTCCGGTACAGGAAATTGCGGGCTTTTCCCCTTTTCCAGAAGTTTGCCCCTTGCTCTCAAGGGCCATTCTATCGTATAATGGAGAAAAACACCGGGAGGTCGTTATGGAACCCAAAGTCCTTTTTACCGCCTCTACATACTCCCATATCGCCAACTTCCACCGTCCCTACCTCCAGGCCTTCTCCTGCCTGGGCTGGACGGTGGATGTGGCCTGCGGCGGCGCGCCCCGGGACATTCCCGAGGCCCGGCGGATCCTCCATCTTCCCTTTGAGAAATCCATCACCGCACCTTCCAATTTCCGGGCCGAACGCCTGCTGCGGGAGGAGATGCGCCGGGAACGGTACACGCTTGTCAGCGCCCACACCTCCCTGGCGGCTTTCTTCACCCGCCTGGCGGCCCGGGGGCTGGACACCACGGTGGTCAATACCTGCCACGGTTACCTCTTTGATCCGGACGCCCCCTCCCTGAAGGGCCGGCTTTTGTTGGAGGCCGAGCGGCTCACCGCACATAGGACCGACCTTCTCCTCACCATGAACCGCCGGGACCAGGAGATCGCCCGGCGTTACCGCCTGGGCCGTCAGATCCTTCCCATACCCGGCATGGGGGTGGACTTTTCTCCTCTGGACAGCCTCCCCTCCTCCGCCGGAACCCTGCTCCGAGGGGAGTTGGAGATCCCGGAGGAGGCCTTTGTTTTACTCTACCCCGCGGAATTTTCCGCACGCAAAAATCAGGCCATGCTTCTGCGCGCCCTGGCCCTTCTCCCCCCGGATGTGTACCTCCTTCTCCCCGGCAACGGCGCCCTTCTGGACCGCTGCAGGGCTCTGGCCGCAGAGCTGGGGGTGCAGGACCGGGTCCGGTTTCCCGGCCAGGTCTCTGATATGGGGTGCTGGTACCAGGCCGCCGACTGCGCCGTCTCCTCCAGCCGCAGCGAGGGGCTTCCCTTCAATATTATGGAGGCCATGCACTGCTCTCTTCCCGTGGCGGCCTCCGCCATCAAGGGCCACGAGGATCTGGTCACCCCCGGCGAAACCGGCTTCCTCTTCCCCTCTGACGATGAGGAGACCTGCGCCGCCCAGATCGATCGGCTCCGGTCCTCCCCCGAATTGGCCGCCCGCCTGGGCGGGCAGGCCCGGGACGCCTCTCAGCCATACAGCCTGGAGGCAGTCCTCCCCCAGGTGATGGCCGCCTATGGGGCTGTCGTTCCGGCGCTGGCGAATGCCGGGCTTTCCCTTTCCGGCAAATAAAACGGCTTTCTTGTCTGCAAGGGCGTGACCTTTTCCCCTTTGATTGAGAACGTAAATTTCAAAAATGAGTTCATTGACAAAGGAACCTCGGCGGGTCAAATGGTCCGCCGAGGTTCCTTTGCGCCTGACACTTGCCGGCACGATCTATTTTCTGCCCCACTCAATGGTCTCGGTATGCTGCCGTTCCTTCTTCCGCATGAGGATGTCCCGGATCTCGGTGTTATCCTCGTTGCCCTGGACGACCACCCAGTCATCGAAATAATTGAACACATCCCGGTGATGGCTCCAGAGGATGTGGACAAAGGACTCCCCGGACCACTGCTTTGCCCAGTCCCCCCGGAGGATGCCCTCCATGTCAAACAGGAAAGCCTCCCGGTCGGTGTTCATAAATGCCAGATACTCCCGGAACTCTGCGTCCTCGTCATACCGCTCCATGATCTTCCGGATGATCCGCCGATCGATGTCCTTCAAGAGTTCGGCCTCAGGGAACCCGGACCGGCTTTCCTGGTCCACGCTGTTGTACACCAACTCCAACGGGATCTTCACCCGGAAAGGACCGGGTTCCACATAGTACCACTTCTGGTCCGTGTCGTAGAAATAGCCGACATCCACGAAAGCGAGCTGACTGAAGATCTCCCGCTCCGTGATCCCCAGCCAGTGGGGCTCCCCGGTGGGATAGGTCCGCAGCCAGCGGCCCGTCCGCTCGCTGTAAGGCTCGTCCAGATGCCGGAGCTGCCCCAGGCCGAAGAGATACTCCACCATGTCGGGCTCATTGTACCAGGCGAACAGCCGGAGCCCCAGATAGGGGAAGGTGCCCCCGTTGCCGCTCCAACCGTACTGAACGTGCCCATCCCCCAAACGACGCGCAATCACACTGGTATCACCCATGAGAAATGTCCTCCTTATCCATATTATTTGTCTTCGTCTTTTCAGCTTTCTGCTCTTCCTTCTGCCAACGGCGGAGAGTCTCCTCGGCCAGATCAGGATTCTCCGCGCACCAGCGGATAAACTGCCGGAGCAGCTCCTCCACCGTCATGCCTTCAGGCTCCAGCAGGGCCTTTGCCTGTTCCAACAGCTTGTCCTCGATCTCAACGGTCACCTCGTTCACATGGATCTCCATACTCAGCCCTCCTTGCTCAGCCTGCTGCGGAGGATGAACCGGAAGGGGAAACTGCCGCCCTCCCGGCCCAGGGGCCAGTCCGTGTCGGTAGGACCGTGGTCCACCGGCATCAGGTCGCACTGGTCCAGCTTGGGCCAGGGGAGCTTGCCGGCCCGAGCAGCATCCAGCTCGATCTCAAAGTACCGGTCCTTGATCTTCACCAGGGCCATCCGCCTCCGTGCATCCACCCATGCACGGTCCACAATAAGCCAGTCCGCATGGTAACTCAGGAGGGGGAAGGGACGTTTCGTGGCGCTCATGCCATCACCCCCTTCCCGTACCGGGCAAGGAACTCCTCCTGGGAGAGCCCGGCCAGCCGGGCCAGGGGAAGGATCTCCCCCGGCTTCAGCTTCTTTTTCATCCAGACCCTGCGTGCGGCCTGGCGGGAATTCTTGTGGGCCATGGCGGCATATTCAGGCAGGGAGATGTTCTGCTCCCGGCAAAAGCGGCCCACCGAGTTCAGACGCACAGGGTCCATGGTGTACTTGGCCGTAGGGTGGTCTCCCGGACCAACGGCATCCTCCGGGTATTCCTCTGCCAGCTGGTCCACCGTTACCCCCAATGCGTCCGCGATGCGGATCAGGAGGGCGTAGGAGGCGTGGTCCAAGTCGTCTTCCAGACGGCGGACGGTACTGCCGCCACATCCGGCCTCCCGCCCCAGATCCGTGTAGGTCATGCGCCTTTTCAGGCGCCAATAGCGGATACCGCTCATGCCTGCTCGCCCCCCTTCCTGCAAGTGACGTAGGTGGTGGGTTCAAAAGAGAAAGTGTCCAGCACCTCCTGGGCGGTGTAGACCGTCTGGGCGATCTTGTCAGTCCCTACATAGTAGACCCTGTGGAGCTCATAAGGGATGTGATTCTGGGCACAGTGGCGCAGGAATTCCAGCTCCTCCCGACTGAAGTTCATTTCCTTGTCCTCGCCCTTATCCGTGCTCTTGACTTCAATAAAAATGGGAGTCCCAGTAACGGGGTCAAAGGACATCATGTCGCAGACGCCCTTCTTATCATCGGCCAGGCCGGTGTTGATCCGATCCTCATAGGGAGTACCCTTCAGCTTCTCCCGTTCCTGAGCAGCCACGAAATCCTCTCCCAGGTTGCCGATGATCTCCATCCTGGTCCGGTTCTTCCGCAGGTGGTTCCGGAAGGCGTCGGTGCGCTGCTGTTCCACGGGCGGCATATCCGCCACCGCGGAAAAGTCATTCCGGGCCAGAGCGTCCATGGGGACGCGGAAAAATTCAGCCAGCCGCCGGAGGTTGGCCAGGGTCATGGGGGTGCCCCGGAGTTCACACTGACAGATGGTGTTGATGTTTACCCGACAGAGCCGGCTGAGCTTGGTTTGCGTCAAACCGCGGGAGGTGTTAGCGTCGGGAGAGAAAAGCCATTAAGAGTCAGGCGGAAAGAGCCAAAAACAGTCGCATAAAAAAAGCCATTACTT
>JAGBDQ010000360.1 GCA_017937415.1 Oscillospiraceae bacterium | reverse complement strand
GCCCTTCGAACAGTACGTTCCTCAGCTGACTATGGTGGCTTTCAACTATGCCCTCGCCCTCAATAAAGAGAGCTGCTGGGAGGAGTCGGCCGAAATCGCTCAAATAGGACGGAAGGCTTGTGTGGACTATGGCTATTATCAATTTCTGCCGGGGCTTTTGGCCCTTTTAGCAAACTGCTATTCCCACCAGGGAAATCGGGTGGAAAGCCTGGAGTGCTATTATCGGGCCTACTACTTATACAAAGAGCTAAATCAGTTGGACAATTTGGCGCATCTGAGAAATGATGCTCGCGATACACTTCAACTTGAATTACCCTAACTCAGCCCAACGCAATAGGCCCCGGATTAGGCGGATCATCCTGGGGTTCAGCCGGAGGCTGACCGGGCTTATCCGGGTCCAGGGGCTGCAGGGTGATCTCAGGCGTTGGCGTAGGCTCGGGCTCCTGCGGCTTCTTTGCGGCGCTGGATCCTGCGGTGAGAAGGGACAGAGAGAGAAGCAGAGCCAGAGAGAAGGAAACAAATTTTTTCGTCATTTTGACCATCCTTTCTGTGTTCGGAGCTATTTCTATTGTATTCCTTTGACAAAGAAAGTCCATGCCGTATATTGCATATTTTGGCTTTACACAAGAAGGGAAAAGCTTGCCGCATTTTCGAAATCAAGGCAAAAAACTGCCCCGGGGGTACGGAAACGTACCACCCGGGGCGGGGGTTTGTGGGTATTCAGAAGGGGCGGAAGGCTCAGGCGAAGGTGAGGGAGCCGATGCCCACCTGGGCCTTGGTCTGGGCGTCGAAGAGGACGATGTTGCCCCCCACCACGTTCATGGAGACCGGCTCGTCCACGGCGTAGTCCACGCTGCCGAAGACCACGGCGGTGAGCATCAACTCGCCGCCCATGTCGATCTTGACGGTGGTCTCCATGCCGGAGGGAAGGGTGGAGTAAGCCTTGCCCTGGATGGGGCCGACTTCCTGGATGGGGAGGAACTCGGGGCGGATGCCCACGATCACGTCCTCGCCCCCGAGGCGCAGGCCGTCCCGGGCGGTGAATTTGGCGATCTTCCCTAAAAGCTCCACGCCGGCGGTATTGCCGTCTACCGCCTTGGCCTTGGCGGGGAGGAAGTTCATGGTGGGATTGCCCACGAACTCGGCCACGAACTGGTTGGCGGGGCGGTTGTAGACTGTGAGGGGCGGGTCGTACTGCTGCAAAACGCCGGTGTCCATGAGGCACACCCGGGTGGAGAGGGTCATGGCCTCCAGCTGGTCGTGGGTCACGTAGATGAAGGTGCTGCTGGTGTCCGAGTGGAGCCGCTTGAGCTCGGTGCGCATCTCCTGGCGGAGCTTGGCGTCCAGGTTGGAGAGGGGCTCGTCCATGAAGAGGACCTTGGGGCTGGGGGCCAGGGTGCGGGCGATGGCCACCCGCTGCTGCTGGCCGCCGGAGAGCTCGGAGGGGTAACGCTTCTCGAACTGCTCGATCTTGAGAAGGGCCAGAAGCTCGTCCACCCGTTTCCGGATGTCCTCCTTGCTCCACTTCAGGTTCTCCAGGCCGAAGGCGATGTTCTGGTAGACCGTCATGTGGGGCCAGAGGGCGTAGTTCTGGAAGAGGAAGCCGATGTCCCGCTTCACGGGGGGCAGGTTGATGCCCTTTTCGGCGTCGAATACCACCACGTCGTCGATGGTGATGGTACCCTCGGTGGGGGTCTCCAGGCCGGCGATCATCCGCAGGGTGGTGGTCTTGCCGCAGCCCGAGGGGCCCAGCAGGGTCACAAAGCCCCGGTCCTCGATCTCCAGGTTGAGATCGTCCACGGCCACGAAGTTGTCAAAGCGTTTGGTCACGTGTTGTAAGCTGATATGGGGCATAGTCTTAACCTCCTATCCCTTTGTCCAGCGAAGCGCCGGTGAGCTTATTGGTGAGGGTGTTGATGAGAATGACGATGAGCACGATGAGCAGGGTCACAGCGCTGCCGTACTGGGAATAGCCCGTCTCGTTGAAGGAGAAGAGCATGGTGGTGAGCATATACCGGGCGTAGGGCACCAGAAGGGTGAAGAGGGCCACCTCACGCATGACCGAAATGACGGGGAGCAGATAGCCCGAGAGGATGCTGCTCTTCTGGATGGGGAAGAGGATCCTGACCATCCGCTTCCACCAGGGGACCCCCACCACCATGGCGGCCTCCTCGATCTCGGGGGAGACCTGGAGCATACTGTTGATGCCGCTGCGGGAGGCGAAGGGCAGGAACTTGATGGAGGCCACCAAAACCAGCACGCCAAAGGTGCCGTAAAGGAACTTGAACTGGTCGCTGGTGGCTACAGCCAGGTAGATGGTGCCGAAGGCCATGGCGGGCATCAGGTAGGGGAAGAAGGCCATGCTCTCCACGAGGCGGGAGAGCCGTGAGCCCCGGGTCCGGGCGCAGGAGTAGCCGATGAGGATGCCGCAGGTACCCACGATAAGGCCCACCACCAGAGCCAGCAGGACCTGACGGCCCAGGGCCTGCCACATGGTGGGATTGAGCAGGATGCCGGCGATCATGCCGGTCTCGTAGGCCGAGGCCTCGGTGCCGATCCAGAAGTGGAGGGTCATGTTGGACAGGGAGTAGTTGCCCGGCTGGCGGATCACCGACTCCAGGGCGAAGGAGATAAGGGGCATGATGGCGAAGAAGAGCACATAGATACACAGGAAGATGGAGATGGGGGTATTGGCCTTCTTCAGATCCACTAAGGAGACCTGGCCCGACTTGCCGGTGACGGTGGTGTAGCTCTTCCGCTTGCCGGTGAACCACTGGTTGAGGCCCAGGATGAAGCAGCCCAGGGCGATGGACACGAAGGCGATGATGTAGCCCTGGCCCTGGTAGCCGGCGTTGATGAGGGCCCGCATCTTGGTGGAGAGGGTGAACATCTTCACCGAGGAGCCCAGGAACACGGGGACCGTGTAGGAGCTGAAGCCGCTGGAGAAGATGAGCAGGAAGGTGGAGAGGACGGCGGGCATCACCATGGGAAGGGTGATGCGGCGGATGATCTTCCACCGGCTGGCCTTCAGGATGGTGGCGCTCTCCTCTAAGGTGGCGTCCATGTTCTTCAGGATGCCGCCGATGAGCAGGTAGGCGAAGGGGGAGTAGTGGAGGGCGATGACGATGATCATGGGGAAGAGGCCGAAGACGAACCACTCCGGCATACAGATGCCGAAGATGGATTCCACCATGCCCACGTTGCCGCCGCCCACCTTGCTGTTCTGGAACAGGTTGACCCAGAACAGGGCCAGAGTCCAGGCGGGCATCATGTAGGGGAAGAGGAACACCGAGCTGATAAACTTTTTGTACTTCATGTTGGAGCGGGTGATGAACCAGGCCACCACGCCGCCGATGATGATGCCCAAGACACCGGCTCCGGCGGCCACGATGAGGGAGTTTTTCAAGGGTACCCAGAAGTTGACCTTGCTCCACTCACTGATGGGGAAGAGCCGCTGGAAGTGGTTCCAGGTGAAGGAGCCCACTTCCTGCCCCAGCAGCTTCTTCTCGGTGCCGATATGTACGGTGAACATATTGCTGAGCATGGCCAGCAGGGGGAGCACCGACAGACAGAACAGCACCAGGAAAAAGAACACCAGCAGCAGGTTGGAGGGCTTGGAGCAGAAGGCTCTGATCCGATGGGAGAGCTGACCTTTCTTTTTTTCCATGGGCGATCTCCTTTCCGCGAAGAACTTTTTCTCCGCCGCATGGATGGAATGAGAATAGAAAAGCTGCCGCAAAGGGCGCTCAGCCACTTTGCGGCAGCTTTCGCTTAAGCTAACGAGTCACAGAAAACCGTGAATGGCTCAGCCGCCCACGCGGACGGAGATGAAGTCGTAGACCTTGGCGTAGTTGTCGTAGATGAACTCCTGGTCCTCTACCACCAGGCACTCGGCCCAATAGTTATAAGCCTCGTCCTCGATGTCGTCGGGCTTCTCGATGGTGGTGTTGGGGGAGTAATAGCCCTGGCTGGAGTTCCAGGACTTAGGCCCGGCAAAGCCGGCCTCGTCCAGGAGGTAGTTGATGAACAGAGCGCAGGTGTAGGGGCAGTCGGTGTCATTGAAAATGGTTGCGTAAATGGAGTACATAAAGCCGGCAAAGCCTTCGATGGGATTCTCAAACTGGGAGACGGTGAGGTTGCCCCGGTCGGCCTCGTCCACCTTGCGGAGCTTGGAGAACACGAACAGGCCCAGGTTGCCGCCCGCGCCAGAGGCGATGCCGGTGGCCATCTTGGAGGCGGAGGTGTAGGTGTAGTTCACGTTCTTCAGGAACTTGTCGATCCACTCATAGGAGGCGCTCTCGTACTCGCCGGCCTCCCAGGCCTTGCCGTACTGGGCCTCGTAGGCCTTCTCCATCCGGGCGGTCCACTCGGGGCTGGTGAGCTGGATGAGGAAGTTGATGTTCACGGTCTCGTTGGTGGGATCCTTGAAGAAGACCTTGTCCTTCCACTCGGGCTCAGTGAGCTGCCAGACATTGTTGAAGTTGATGGAGCCGGCCTTGTTGTTGTAAATGAACAGAGAGTTGATGAAGGTGACCACGGCGGGGGACTGGTACTGCTCGGGCACCACACTCTTCATGGAGTCGGGGAAGTAGGTGTAGGCCAGTCCCTCGTCCAGCAGGTAGGTCTTCAGGTCGGAGCCGTTCTGAGTCAGGCCCATGTCGGCAGAGTCCTTGACGCCAGAGCCGATGGTGTTGGAGAGAATGGTGTAGGTCTCGCCGTCGTCGATCTCGGCGTAGATGATCTTGCCGTCCAGGGCGGGATAGTCAGCCATGAAGTTGGCGGCGGCCTTCTCGGCAAAGCTGGTGGTGGAGTAGAAGTTGAGCTGGGCCCCGGCAGCCATCTCCTCCTGGGCCTTGGCGTAGAGCTCGTCGTTGGTCATGGAAGCGGCGGCGGCCAGCTTCTCCTGGACGGTGGCGGGCTCGGCGGGGGGATTCTCTACCTGCTGGGATTGCTCGGGCGGGTTATTGCCCTCGGGGGTGGGGGTG
>JAGBDQ010000359.1 GCA_017937415.1 Oscillospiraceae bacterium | reverse complement strand
TGGCGGGGAACGATCTGGAGGCCCTCTGTGACCAGCGGGTGCTGGAGCGGCTGGAGGGGGAGGACCGCCGGGATTATGGGCGGATACTTCTCGGTATGGCCGATGAAAAATACGCCCGGGCCCCTGGGACCTCCTCCATCGCCAACGGGGGAAAGAACATCCGCCGGCGGATCGAGGCCATTGCCCGGTTCAAGCGGTATCCAAAGGGCATGGCCCTGGTGTCGGTGTGTGTGCTGTTGGTGCTGGCCGCCCCCTTGGCGGCTGGGAGCGAGGCGGAAAGCGTGCGCTACGGTATGGGGACGGGAAATGTTGCCATTGATTTTGCCCAGGCAAAAATGATCCCCTGTACCACAGTAGGAGGGGCTTTGGATACCTACGCCAAGGCGGTGCTGGCCGGGCGGTATGAGTATCGGGTCATGTGTGCGCCCCTGGAGGAGATGAACGCCCTGGCCGCGGACTATCAGGCGGCGGTAGACAGTCATCTGCTGAATTGGTGGCCGGATCCCTGGTTGGACGGTCGGATCCGAACTGATGATGGCTATCAGATCCATAATCTGACCCAAATGGAGGAGGATATTTATGAGGGCTTGCTGGTTTTGAAGTTCAACTCGACCCGGAACGGGGAGTATTGGGACAGCAGGGCAGATCAATGCCCCTTGGCGGTCCAGACGCTCCGGGTGGAGAAGGAGGGGGATCGCTGGGTGGTCATTCCTCAGGAGGACTTCCGCTATCTCATGGGAGATCAGCGGGTCTATGGAAACCTGGGCCTGCCGGTGGTGGAGTATTCGGCCCGGGCGGGGGATTTTGTGGTGCGGATCCTGTGGCAGACCACCTCCAGTGTGGACAGCTACAAAACTTCCGATGGACTCTTTCCAACCACATATTTTGACCGGGAGCCCCAGCCCAACGGAGAACTGACCACCCAAGCCATGTCGAGCCTTCAGGTGTCTTATGTAGGAAAGCCGGAGGACAAGGGAAAATACAGCCATATTGGCGTTTCGTTCAACCCCATGGAGGAAAACGGGGAGCGACCCAGACTGCCCGCCCTTCTGTGGGCGGATGGCTATATCGGATCCAGTGAAGGATATGAGGGGATGCCCCTGGAAGAGGGGTGGGAGGAGCTCCCACCGATGGGCGGCTGCGGCGCGGGATACGGAAAGGGCACTTTGGAGCCGCCTCCGGCCTATGCTGTTGACCTCTATCTCAACAAGGAGAAGGTGGCCGAGCTGACCCTGCTCCCCAAGGAAGGAGTGACGGTCCGTGACCGATAGGGAAAAGCTGTGGAGCGGCGTCTCCAACGCCGCCTGGGGATACTTTTTTCTCAATTTCAATATCAACCTGGGGACTCTCAATATTCTTCCCGCCTTTGTGGGCTGGTTCCTTTTTCAGGCCGCCATCGAAAAGCTCTCTGGGGAGCGGCGGGAGCTGAAGCTACTTTTGCCCCTGTGCGGGTTGCTGGCCCTGTGGAACCTGGCGGATTGGGTGCTGACCATTTTTGGCGGCGGGTTGGGGGGACTACGGATCATCAACCTCCTGGCAGCCGTGGCCGGGCTCTATTTCCATTTTCAGTTCCTTACTGACCTCTCTATCTTGGCGGACAAGTACCAAAAGGAGGGGGGAGACCTGGACTACCGCCTTCAGCGCCGGAGGACGGTTTATGTGGTGTTGACCACCGCCGCGGACCTGTTGATCTGTCTGCCGCTGGACCATATGTGGGCGGGGTGGACCTGGCTTGCCTTTGGCGTGGCGCTGTTGGGCCTGGTGGAGGCCGTGATCATTATGTTTAATCTTTTTGAGCTGCGCAAGTGTTTTGACGCCGAGACCTGGGACCGGGATGAATGAGAGGAGCAAAAAGAGAGACTGCCGCACCTGCTGGAAGAGCATTTTGTCTTTGGAATCAGCTTTGACCGACAAAGAAATAAAATCTCTTGACAAACGCTTTGCAGCCCGCTATAATAATTAAGTGTTCTAAGAGGAGCTCAATGCGGATGTGCTGGAATTGGTAGACTGGCCAGCTTGAGGTGCTGGTGTCCCATGGACGTGCGGGTTCGAGTCCCGCCATCCGCACCAGGCAGAAACCTCGCAACTGTAATGGTTGCGGGGTTTTCTTTTACTCTTTTTCGGGGGAGTTTTCCTTACCGGCTTTGAGTATCCAAAATATGCGGCCCCAGAAAATCAGGCGCCGTGATTTCCAGATAATAGGCGGTCAAACTCATGAAAATTATGGGCGGCAGGGGACAAGCTCCCCCTCGGTTCGGGAAAAATCGAATGTTTTGCAAATTTTCCTTGCCTTTTCGGACGGACTGCTTTATAATCATTATGTTAAACTACAGTTATACGCCGGCTGAAAGGTAAGGGCGCGGCGAGGAAGGAGAGAGAGATGACCTTCAGCGTCCGATTTTTCAAGCGTTTGATCCTGTTGATCCTGGTCCTGTCCATTGCGATCCCTACCTGGCTGGCCATTTGGTTCGGTGCGCAGACAGCCAGTCTGAAACGGCAGCTGGATGAGATGGGCGCCACGCCTTCCTCCCGGCCCAGCCAGAGCCAGGAGAGCCCATCCCAGTCAGGTGATCCGGCGGTGGTCCCCACAAGCTACGATACCCAGTTAAACCCCGAGCCCTTGTCCTATCAAACCATGTTTCCTGAGCTCTACAGCACTGCGGTGATCCCGGCCCAACGGGTGAAGGCGATCGACACAGTCTATCTCACCTTTGACTGTACCCCCAGCAGCAATACCCTGGAGATCCTGGAGAAACTGGACCACTATGGGGTCAAGGCCACCTTTTTCGTTACCGGTTCCACCGACCCGGATGCTGCTGAGATCATGAGGGAGATCGTTCGCCAGGGCCATACCATTGGCTTGCGGAGCAGTAGCAGCTCTTATCAGAAAATCTACCAGTCGGTGGAGGATTATCTGACTGATTTCAACGAGATCTACAATCTGGTCTATGAGGCCACAGACGTCCGGGCCGAGATATTCCGGTTTCCCGGTGGAAGTGTGAATTCCTACAACAGTGGGATCTATCAGGAGCTGATCGCTGAAATGCTTCGCCGGAATTTCATTTTCTTCGATTGGACCATCACCGAAGGCTCGGCCACCAAAGGGGAATTGACCGCCGAGGAGATCAGCGCCAATGTGGTGGATAAAATGGCGGCGGAAGGAAGAGACCGGGACATCGTTAAATTGCAGGACTCTCCCGGACGGGAGATGGTGGCTGGGGCTTTGCCCAGCATCATTGAGGAGCTTCGGGCGGTCGGATACAGCTTCCAGCCCCTGACTGCCAATGTTCTGCCGGTGGCGTTCAGATACCCGTGAACCAAGCTCTTTTGAGAGCAAAAAATATGCGCAGGGGAGATACCCCAAAGGATGGGATCTCCAGACTGGAAATGGAAGGTGCGAGCAATGGGTGAAAACAGAGATAATATGAGACAGGCTATGAAGGAGCTTCTTGGGCTGGTAGGCTTTGGCCCCGAGGAAGGGAGCAGCAAGCCCGAGCAGGAGGAGCAGGCACGCCCTGTCGCGGCCGAGACCACGACTGCCACCCGTACCGCTACGGTGGAGCAGCCCCGGCCCGAGCAGCCCAAGGTGGAGGAGAAGCCCGCTGTGGCCCAGGCAACCGATCTGGAGGATACCCAGCGGAAGGTGGCCACTACCGTGGAGCGTTCTTTCTTCGGCTTCGGCAGAGACAAGGAGAAGGAGAAGACGCCCGAGTTTGGCGAGGTGAAGGCCGAGGAGGTCCCCGAGACCAAGCCTTACTTCGTGGATTGGGAGAATCCTGTGGAGACCCAGACCCAGAAGCCGCCATTTATCCGTCCCGGTGCTACCGTGATCGCTGCCGGCGCCACCTTCTTTGGTGACATCCGGGCTGAGGGTGACGTGGAGGTTCTGGGCAAGCTGAAGGGCAACCTGGAGGCTACCGGCAACATCCGTGTGGCCGGCAAGGTGCTGGGCGATGTGAAGGGCGAGTCTGTGATTTTGGAGGGCTGCACCGTTCAGGGCAACATCACCTCCACCGCCGGACTGGTCCTGGATGAGGCCGCTATGGTCATTGGCGACGTGTTGGCC
>JAGBDQ010000029.1 GCA_017937415.1 Oscillospiraceae bacterium | reverse complement strand
CTGCTGGCGTAGCCAGTTCATATGGTAGGGCGGGACACGCCCGAACCTATACGCTCGGGGACACTATGTAAGACCTCTCAGGCTGAAGGCAACAGTGGTTGAACCGAGAATCCTCCGGCTTTAGCCGTGGGGAGTGTCAAAGCTTTGGGATGTTTCTTTTTACAAAACGGAAGGCTCCGCTTCCGGATCATAGTCCATGACCCCGGAGAAATTGTTCACCGGCTCTGAGAGGGTGAAGTCGGTCTCCCCGTCTCCGGAGAGGTCGCTCCCTCCCATGTCACCCATGTCGCCCATACCGGGCCGTCCGCCGCCCTTCTGGCCCGGGTCAAAGCCCTGGGGGGGCTCCTGTCCCTCGCCGGGATCCCCCTCCGGAGGCTCCTGGCCGTCAGGGCGTTCTCCCCGGCCCTGGCCGGGGACAAAGCCTTCGGGAGGCTCCTTCCCCTCCCCCCGGTCAAAGCCGTCGGGCCGCTGTCCGCCAGGGCCTCCCATGCCGGGGTGGCCGCTCCCTTCCCAGGTGCCGTTCCAGCACTGCTGCCGGGCCTCGTCGGTGTAGCCGGTGACCGTGTCGGGATCATAGACCCCAGCCACTTCAGTGCCCGTCACGTCGCCTCCCACGTAGAGCCGGTAGGTCTCCCCCTGCTTCAGCGCCGGAGAGGAGAGGATAGCCCCCCGGTACTGCCGGGTGTGGCTCCCCGCCACCTCATCCTGGTCAGGGTCATAGGCAAAGACCACCTTGCCTTCGGTGTCGGTAAGGATGATGGCCTCGTCCGAGCTCTGGTAGGCGGCAAACTGGAGGTTCATCACGGCCTGTTGGGAATCGCTCTCCCCGTCAGCCTCGGCCCAGTCCATCGTGGAGCCCAGAGCCACCACCGTGCCCCCGTTGATGAAGGAGCCGCTGTCGGAGTCCAGTCCGGCGTCGGAGGCGGGGTTGGCCAGGGAGATGACGGTACCGCCGTTCACCACCAGGAAGCCGTTGGAGTCCACCCCGTCCCCCTCGCTGCCCAGGCCGGCCAGGATGTGGGTTGAGCCGCCGTTGAAGGTGACCACCGAGACCCCGTCCTCGTTGACGTTGATGCCGTCGTCCTGGGAGAAGATGTTCACGTTGCCGCCATTGAGGGACAGGTGGAGCTCGGTGTCCAGCCCCTCAAAGCCCGAGGTAATGTTCAGCACTCCGGTGCCCTGGTTGCCACCGTCAATGTTCATGGTCACGCAGGAGTAAAAGGCGGCGTCGGTCTTCCGCATCTTCTTCTGAGTGACCCCGTCCTTCTTATAGTCGGTTTTCAGCATCCGATACACATTGGTACCGGTAAAGTCATTCACCGTGCCGTCTAAGATCACCACATTGGCTCCGGCCCCGGCGGTGTCCACGCTGGCATCATAGTTTTCCCGGTCCTCCCAGGTGTTGTCGCACTCGTAGAGGCTATAGAACACTAAGGCGGGGGCCACAGTGCAGGTCACATTCACCCCGTTCAATTCCAGGGTCACCTTGGCGTTGGGGTCGGTGAAGGTATCGTCCGTATCCCCCAGGTCGATCCAGATCTGGCCGTGCCACTCCCCCTCCAGCCGGTAGGTCCCCGGCTGGGTGATGTGGAGGACGGCGTTCCCGTAGGCCTCCTCCGATGCGTGCATCATCTGGGAGGGAAAGCTGCTCTGCCCCATGCCCGAGGGCAGGGTAGCAAAGATATAGTTCTCGTAGCCTTCCGCCGTATAGTAGTAGGCCCACTCCCGGTCCCCGTCATAGTCGACGAGCTGGAAAGCCTCCTGGGGCAGCTCGGGATAGTAGTAAATGTCGTGGGCAATATAGACCGCATCCTCCCCAGTGGGCTTGGTACCGGTGTAGTATTCGGCAGGGGCATCCTTCACCTCGTCATGGACCTGGGAGGGATCCACGTTCCAGGTGTAGTCGTACTCGGGTACAGTCTCCCCGTCCAGAGTGGCCGAATGGCTCCAGGTGTCGTCCCCATTGTCGGAGGAGCTCATGCGGATCACCCGGACCTCCCCGCTGTCCGCCCCGGCGGCGTCCGGGGTCTGTGCAGGTGTTGGGGCAGCAGGGTCCTGTGTCCCGCAGGCAGTGAGGAGCAGGGTCAGACACAGCAGGCCGGGCAGTATTTTCCTTGGTTTCATCATGGATCCCATCCTTTCGGCGTTTCCGTTTTTGGGCTTGCGTGCCCATTATAAAGAGAAAATTCAAACAGAAATTGAAGAAAATGGGAATATCCTTTGAAAAAACTATGAATAGTTTGTAACTGCGAAGTATTTTGTAACATGGGAGCAGGCGAACAGGGAGGGACCGCTCCGGGCGGTCCCTCCCTGTCTCTCACTTCCGTAACGGCCTTCTCCGTCCGGTCCGCTGTCATTTTTCCCGCTGCTCCAGCTGGAGCTTGTCGGCGATCATAGCGATAAATTCGCTGTTCGTGGGTTTCCCTTTGGCGTTGGAGACGGTATAGCCAAAATACCGCTGCAAGGTCTCCAGGTCGCCCCGGTCCCAGGCCACCTCAATGGCGTGACGGATGGCCCGCTCCACCCGGGAGGCCGTGGTACCGAACCGCTTTGCCACCTCGGGATAGAGCACCTTGGTCACCGCGTTGATCACGTCCATGTCCTCCACGGCGATGAGGATAGCCTCCCGCAGGTACTGATAGCCCTTGATATGGGCGGGGACCCCGATCTCATGGATGATGGAAGTCACTGTGCTCTCCAGACTGCCGCCGGTCCGCTCGCCCTCCTGCCCGGGCACGGCTGCCGGCATGACCATCTGCCGCATCCGCTCCACCACCGCCGCAGTCCGGCAGGGCTTGAGCATGAAGTAGTCCGCCCCCTTGGCGGCCGTCAGCTCGGCCACACTTCCGCTGGCGAAGCTGGACAGCACCAGCACCTTGGGCCGGGGCATCAGCTCGCTCAGCTGGGTCAGGACCTCCACCCCGTCCATGGTCGAGAGCACCAGGTCCATGACCACAATGTCGCAGGGTTTTTGGCGGCACAGCTCCACCAGCGCGGCGCCGTCCCCCGTGTCGTCCACCACTGTCAGATCGGTCTCCCCGTTTATGGTCTCTACCAGCAGACGGCGAAATTCTTCGCTGGCGTCCGCTACCATCGCTCTCTTTCTTTCCATCATTTTCACAACCTCTTTCGCCTGGCCAAGGCAGTTTTACCGGTTGCATTCAATTTAACACAAAATGACAGCATACGCAATCCCTTTTTGCCATTTTTTGGAAATAAATCGCTCGACACCGTCCGACAATCTTCGTCTTTCAAAACTTTTAGTCCTTTTTCGACGCTTTTCCGGTGGCCATCATACGCTCTGCCGAGATGCCGTAGCCCTGGGTG
>JAGBDQ010000358.1 GCA_017937415.1 Oscillospiraceae bacterium | reverse complement strand
TCAAAGTGAGCCTTCGCAATATGTGGCGGAAGATGAGCCGACAATGAGCATGGTCTTTTGAGCCAATCGCATCAGAAAATAAAAAATAAGCATCAGATAAGCATCACATAAGCGTCAGCAAAATTAAACACCTGCAAAAAGTTATAAAAAATCACCGTTTCTAAAAGGAAACGGTGATTTTTCTGGTTGCGGGGACAGGATTTGAACCTGCGACCTCCGGGTTATGAGCCCGACGAGCTACCAGCTGCTCTACCCCGCGATATTGTGGTGCCGGAGACCGGAGTCGAACCGGCACGTTCTTTTGGAACACAGGATTTTAAGTCCCGGGCGTCTACCAATTCCGCCACTCCGGCAGGGATGACATGGACTTTTCTGTGATGCTCAAATATGATACCATAGCCTATGCCAAATGTCAAGGAAAAATTCCGCCCCGTCCGGATAAAAATTGTACTCTGAAACACAAAGATGAATTCTGCGATGAGGGGAGGGATCCCGGGTCATCGTCTGTCCGGCTTACGGACCAGGCGGCGGAAGAGGAGAAAAAAGAAAATGCTGACCAAAAACGGGAAGAAATAGCTGGCCATTCGGTACAGAAGCATGGCGGAGGCAGCGCCGGCCGCTCCCAGGTAGGGAGCGTACAGCAAAGTAAACGCAAACTCTGCGGGGCCGACACCTCCCACATTGGGGATCGCGTTGGCGATGAGCACCATCACTGAGGAGAGAAGCTGTACCTGCCAGAAGGAGAGCTCCGCATGGCTCAGCAGAGATATGCTGCAGTAAGAAATCGTATAAAGAAGGCCATACTTTCCCGCATAGAGCAGCATTACGGCGCCGCATCGGCCCCGGTGGGCCAGCAGAGCTTTGGATTGGGTACGGAGCGCCTCTATGTTTTTGCTCCATTCCGCTTTCCGCTTTTGCCATTTTCCTGTGTCAGGCAGCTTGCCGATCCCCCAGAGAGCCAGCCTTTGCACTTTTTCCCAGGTGCAGAGCAGGATCAGGGCAAGAATGATCACTGCACAGACAATGTACCCAAGCAGTATATAGCGGGAAAGATCCATGGCAGAAGAGCGCAGCCACGCCCCTTGCAAGATCAGCATCCCCGTCGCATAAATCAGAACGGTGGTCTTCTGCAGCGCGTAGCACAGGGTCATCATCCCCACGCCGACACCCGGCAGAAGGCCGTGGCGGGAGAGATACCAGCTTTGCAGCGGGATGGAGCCCGCCCCCATAGTGGCCACGTTACCGAAGATCCCGAGGAAGGAGGCGGTCACGGTCTGTCCAAGTGTTACGCCCGGCATCTGGGGCCGCAGGGCGACCCATAGGGCGGCGGCCTCCAAAAGCGGGCAGGAGAGTCCAAGAAGCAGCAGCTTCAGAAGGCCGGAAACCGGGACGGCGTAAAGGCACTGAAGGATCTCCCTGCCCTGGCCGCGAAACACAAGCGCCAAAACCAGGGCGAGAACGGCAAGGGTGACCATGCCGGAAATGACCGTTTTTCTTTTGTCGTCTCCCATTGCGGCATCTCCTTCAAATAAGCAAGATTTCCGGTTTCCACGTTTTATATCTTACAGAATTTCCTCTGCCTGTTAATGGGCAAACGAGGCCGAATGCCAAAACTTTGTGCATTCGACCTCGTTTGTCCGTTGTTGACAAAATTCGTATCGGGTATGATTTGACCGTCGGCAGGGGAACTTTTCCAAACAGCCGGATACAGGGACAAGAACAGAAGATCCTTTGCTCAATAGGCCATTATTGACAGATTGGAAGTGAAATATGAAAAAGCTAAAATTTGCCCGCAGCGGCTATATCCTGATCTCTTTCGTCTTTTATGCCGCCGCTGTGATCTATCTCCTTTTCCCCGGCCTTTCCGGGATGGCCCTGAGCTGTTTCAGCGGAGTTATTCTGATCATCTACGGCATGATCAAGCTGGTGGGATTCTTCTCTGAGGACCTGTATTGTCTGGCCTTCCGCTATGACCTGACCTTCGGCCTTCTGCTCATGGTGGTGGGTGTGCTGCTGCTGATCAAGAATGTCTCTGTGGCGCAATACCTTACGCCGGGGCTCGGATGGATCGCTCTGCTGGATAACCTGTTCCACATTCAAATGGCTAAGGAAGCCCGGGATTTCGGCATAGAGGAATGGAAACTGGTGTTGGGAATTTCCATCGCTGCCGGGGTGCTCAGTGTACTTCTGATCATGCACGGCTTTCCCGGCCCCCAGGCTACCCGCGTTCTCGCCTGTATCGTCCTGCTGGCCTGCGGCGCGATCAACCATTGCATCGTCAAATTGATGGTCCGTTTTCCCCGCCGCGGCGGCATGGAGGGCACGGACGGAAAGTACTGATACCGTAAACCCGCAAATAAAAATACAAATATAAAATTTTATGAAAGAGGGACACAAATCATGGGATTCAAAACTACACTGCAAAAGGTCGGCGTGGACAAACTCATCGAGTACACCTACAAGGACCCGGAGGCCAATCTGCCCAAGATCATGGACTGGGCGGATAAGTTTTCCGGCGGGGAGTTCCCCTCCCAGCGGGCCGTCATCCGGGAGGTCATCGAGAACAAGGACCACCCCTATCATGACTTCATCCTCCACATGCTCCGGGACACCGATCCCAACGTGATGAAGACCCTCATCACCAACTTCTTCATCAACGCCAACCTGATCGGCTGGCCCAAGCAGGAAAAGCTCCGCAAGGAATACGGCTGCAACATTCCCTGGGCCATCCTGCTGGACCCCACCTCGGCCTGCAACCTCCACTGCACCGGCTGCTGGGCCGCCGAGTACGGCAACAAGCTGAACCTGACCTTTGACGAGATCGACTCCATTGTCACCCAGGGCAAGGAACTGGGTATCTATATGTACATCTACACCGGCGGCGAGCCTCTGGTCCGGAAGGCGGATCTCATCAAGATCTGTGAGAAGCACGACGACTGCGTGTTCCTCACCTTCACCAACGGTACCCTTATCGACGAGGCTTTTGCCGATGAGATGCTCCGGGTAGGCAACTTCATCCCCGCCATCTCCTTAGAGGGCGACGAAGCCGACACCGACTCCCGCCGGGGCGACGGGGTCTACCAGAAGGTGCGCAACGCCATGAAGCTCATGCGGGAGCGGCGGCTGCCCTACGGCATCTCCTCCTGCTACACCAGCGTGAACTACAAGTCCATCACCTCGGACGAGTATTACCAGAGCCTCATCGACATGGGTGCCTTCTTCATCTGGTACTTCCACTATATGCCCGTGGGCAACGACGCCGCCCCCGAGCTGCTCCCTGACCCCGAGCAGCGGGAGTGGGTCTACCGCCGCATCCGTAAGCTCCGGGCCGAGAAGCCCCTCTTCGCCATGGACTTCCAGAACGACGCCGAGTATGTGGGCGGCTGTATCGCCGGCGGCAAGCGGTATCTCCACATCAACGCCAACGGCGACGTGGACCCCTGCGTGTTCATCCACTACTCCAACGCCAACATCCGTGAGATGAGCCTGCTGGACGCCCTCCGCAGTCCCATTTTCATGGCCTATCACGACAATATGCCCTTCAACGACAATATGCTCCGGCCCTGCCCCATGCTGGAGAACCCGGAATTCCTGCGGAAGATGGTGGCCGAGACCGGCGCCCACTCCACCGACCCCATGAGCCCCGAGAGCGTGGAGCACCTGTGCGCCAAGTGTGACCACTACGCAGAGCATTGGAAGGGCAAGGCCGACCAGCTCTGGCAGGCCGAGTGTACCGAAAAGCCCGCGCTGGCCGACATCGGAGACCGGGAGCGGAAGATCGCCAGAGGCGAAGAGAAATAACGGCGCTGACACAAAAAACGGGAGGGTGCCATGAAGACAGCGATCCTGACAGACAGCAACAGCGGCATTTTTCCCCGGGAGGGGGACCGGCTTGGGATCTTTGTGATGCCCATGCCGGTCCTCCTGGACGGACAGGAATATTTCGAGGGTGTGGACCTTACTCCGCAGGATTTTTACCGGCGCATGGCGGAGGGGGCGGACGCATCCACCTCCCAGCCGTCCCCGGGGGATGTCACATCCATGTTCGACCGGATCCTCTCCCGGGGCTATGACGAGCTGGTCTATATCCCCATGTCCAGCGGTCTCAGCTCCTCTTACCAGACAGCCCGGATACTTGCGGAGGAGTATGAGGGACGGGTCCAGGTGGCAAATAATCACCGGGTCTCCATCACCCTCTATGCTTCTGTTCTCCAAGCCAAGACTTTGGCAGACCGGGGAATGGAGGCGAATAAGATTCGGGCCGCCCTGGAGGCCGCCGCCATGGACAGCGTCATCTACCTGGGGGTAAACACCCTGAAATACTTTAAGAAAAACGGCCGCTGCACCCCTGCGGTGGCTGCGCTGGGGGATGCTTTGAACCTGAAGCCCCTGCTTGTCTGCAGGGGAGAGCGGTTTGACCGCTGCGGCCTGTCCCGCAGTGTTCCCGCCTGCCAAAGGGCCTTGCTGGAGCGGGCGAGGGACGCTTCGGACACCCTGCGGCCCGTCGGCGGCAGATTGGACGTCGGCGTCGCCAGTTCATTGACTGATCCTGAAGCCGAAAAGGACTGGGAGCGGCAGGTCCGGGAAGCCTTCCCCGGGGACCATGTCCACTATGAGCCTCTTTCCTTCAGTGTCGCCTGCCACACCGGCCCCAACGCCTTTGGGATCGGGATCAGCCGGCAGGCATAAGCATAACGGGGGAAAGCGCGCGATCATGACAGCGCGGGCCTGTACCCCCCAAAAAATCCAAGACGAAAAGAAGGATCCCCCCATGGTCAGATAAAACCATGGGGGGATCGCATATGCTGCGGGAAAGGACTGTATCAAAAACAGGTCAAACGTTCTCCTCCATCTTTTTTGCCTTGTGGATCCACTTGCCGCTTTTCAGACGGAAAATGAGCCAGACGGATTTGATAAAGTAATCGATCCGCAGGGCGATGAGGACCCAGAAGGGGTCAAGTTTCCAGACAAGCCCCGCCAGGATGCCCAGCGGGATGGAGGCGCACCACTGGAAGAGCACGTCGGCCACCATGAGGAATTTGGTGTCTCCGCCGCCCCGGAGCACCCCCTTGCTGAGGGTGGACTGGATGGCCTGGAAGCAGACCACGATGGCGCTGGCCTCCATCATGATAATGGCAACCTCCCGGGTACCCTGGGTGATGTTGTAAAGGCCGATGGAGGCTTCTCCCACCAGCAGCACCAGGCAGCCGGCCAAAATGCCCAGACCCAGACTCATAAAGAAGAAGGTCCAGCCCTCTTTTCGGGCCCGCTCAAAATCCCCCTCGCCCACGGTCTGGCCTACCACCACGCCCGAGGCGCTGGTGGCGCCCATAATGGCCACGCTGCACATCCGGTCCACCACCATGACGATGGCCCAGGCGCCGATGACCTCCTCGCTCATGCGGCCGATGATCATGGAGATGGCGGTGCCGGCAAAGCCCAGGAGGGAGTCTGAGATGATGGCGGGCAGCCCCAGACGGCGGAACTCCCGGAACAGCTCCGGATTGGGAAGGCGGAAGAGACTGGTGGGCCGGTATTGCAGCACCTTTTCGATTTTCAGAAGGTAGACGGCGCAGACAATGAGCTCCACGATACGGGCGCAGAGGGTGCCCACGGCGGCCCCCATGACCCCCATGGCGGGAAAACCCAGCTTGCCGAAGATGAACACATAGTTGGCCCCGATATTGACGGCGAAGGACAGCAGGGACACATAGAGCCCCAACTTGGCGTTGCCCACCGAGCGGATCACGTTGCTCATGACCAAAGAGATGCCGTGGGGGATAAAAATGAGGGCGGTGACCCGCAGGTATTGGGCCCCCAGCCGGATGATCTCGGGCTTGCCGGGGACATAGATGGCCATGATCTGCTTGGGGAACAGGAAGGTGAGGATACCGAAGAGCCCGCCCAGCAGGATGACCAGCTGAAGCAGCAGGTCAAACACACGGCGGACGGTTTTCAGGTCCTTGGCCCCGAAATACTGGGCGGTGAGGACCAGCCCAGCGGCGGACAGGCCCATGCAGAAGATCTGGAAGAGGGAATAGAACTGGTTGGCCTGGGAGGAGGCGGCGATGGCGGCGTCCCCCAACTGCCCTACCATGATGGTGTCCATCATATTGACGCCCTGGTTGATGCAGCTTTGCAGCACCACCGGGATCAAAATAAGAAGGACCTTTTTGTAAAAGCCTTTGTCCGTTACGATGTATGTTTCCAGGAATCCACGTTTCTGTGCCGTCATATTTGATGCCTCCCCATTTTTCTTTTTTATCATAAGGGGTTATGCCGACATTTGTCAAGAATTTTCAGCCGGAAGAAAAACCGGCAGGATTTTCCTTTACAAAAACAGGAATATTATATATAATGATTCAGGAAATTTCAAAGAATGTGAGTGTGAGTTATGCTTCAATTTGATGAATATAAGGTAAAACTGAACAATCTGAAGCCCGCCCTGGAGGACCTGGGCAAGGCTTTGGATCTGGAGAGTGCCCAGCGGGAGCTGGAAATGCTGGAGTCTGAGAGCGCCAGCGACGGCTTCTGGGACGATCTGGAGAAGTCCCAGAAGGCCACCCGGCGGATGAACACCCTCCGGGGCAAGTTGGAGAGTCAGAAGCGCCGGGAGGGGGAGTGGGAGGACCTGCTCACCCTGTGCGAGATGGGCAACGAGGAGGAGGACGACTCCCTGCTGCCCGAGCTGGAGGCGGGCTATGCCAAGCTGGAGCAGGAGATGGAGGAGGCCCGGCTCTCCACCCTCTTCACCGGGGAGTATGACGCCAACAACGTGATCCTCACCATCCACGCCGGGGCAGGCGGCACCGAGGCCCAGGACTGGGCCCAGATGCTCCTGAGGATGTACACCCGCTGGGCTGAGCGCCACGGCTATAGTTGCAATGTGGCCGACGTCACCGACGGGGACGAGGCAGGCATCAAGTCGGCCACCATCATCATTGAGGGGGAGAACGCCTACGGCCATTTGAAAAGTGAGCACGGGGTCCATCGGCTGGTCCGCATCTCTCCCTTTGACGCCAACGCCAGAAGGCAGACCTCCTTCGCCGCGCTGGAGGTCATGCCTGAGATCCCAGACGACGTGGAGGTGGACATCCGGCCGGAGGATGTGGAGATGCAGGTCTACCGCTCCTCGGGCGCCGGCGGCCAGCACATCAACAAGACCTCCTCGGCGGTCCGGCTCATCCACAAGCCCACCGGCATCGTGGTGGCCTCCCAGCAGGAGCGCAGCCAGTTCCAGAACAAGGAGACCTGTATGAAGATGCTCCGCTCCAAACTGGTGGAGCTCCAGATGCAGCAGCACGCCGAGAAGGTCAGCGACATCAAGGGCGTCCAGCTCAAGATCGAGTGGGGCAGCCAGACCCGCTCCTATGTGTTCATGCCCTACCAGCTGGTGAAGGATAACCGCACCGGATTTGAGACCAGCAATGTGAACGGTGTCATGGACGGGGACCTGGACGGCTTTATCAACGCCTATCTTAAGTGCAACGCCACCGGGAACTGGGTGACGAAATAAATCAAAACCTGACAGCCAAAAAACGGGGCGGCGCCTTGAAGAAGGCGGCCCCGTTTTTGTACATTTCATGTATGATCTCTGTAAAAAGTGCGTGGAAACGATTGACACGACTTCTTTCCGTGGTACAATAAATTGTAAGCTGTGTCATGGGCTGCGGCCGGGTTTGAGGCGGCAGGCCTGTACACAAAAAAAGAAGGAGGAACACCTATGAAAAGCTGGAAAAAAGCACTTTCCCTGTTCCTGTCCCTGACCCTGATCTTCTCCCTGGCCGTCCCCGCCCTGGCCGAGGAGGGCGGCGACCCTGACGCGGGGATCATGCCCATCTCGGAGGAGCTGGGGACTGCTACAGAGACCGCCGCGGAGGTCACCATCCTCTACACCAACGATGTCCATACCAATATCGACAAGGACATCACCTACTCCAAACTGGCCGCCTATAAGGACAGCATGGAGAACGTCCTTCTGGTGGACGCCGGCGACCATGCCCAGGGCACGGTCTACGGCCTCAACGACAAGGGCGAGACCATCATCAAGCTGATGAACGCCGCCGGGTATGACGCTGCCACCCTGGGCAACCATGAGTTTGACTATAAGATGGAGGGCACTCTGAACCTCATTGATTGGGCGGAATACCCCTACCTCTCCTGCAACTTCTACCATGAGGGAGAGCTGATGCTCAAGCCCTATCAGATCTTTGAGGTGAACGGCAAGAAGGTGGCCCTGGTGGGCATCACCACCCCTGAGTCCATCGTCAAGTCCACCCCCAAGTACTTTATGGACGACGCGGGCAACTTTGTCTACACCATTGCCGGCGGCGAGGACGGCGCCGCCCTCTATACCGCTGTCCAGGCCGCTGTGGATGCCGCCGCCGCTGAGGGCGCCGACTACATCATCGGCCTGGGGCATCTGGGCATCGACGAGGCCTCCAAGCCCTGGACCAGCAAGGACGTGATCGCCAACACCACCGGCTTTACCGCCTTTATTGACGGACACTCTCACAGCGTGGACGCCATGGAGACCGTGGCGGACAAGGTCGGCAAGGACGTGGTCCTGACCCAGACCGGCAACTACTTTGACAACGTGGGCAAGCTGACCATCGACGCCGAGGGCAAGGTCACCACCGCCCTCCTCACCGCCGAGGATCTGGCCGTGGAGCCCAAGGCCGAGGTCAAGGCCATTGAGGATGCCTTCATTGAGAAGATCAAGACCGAGATGGGTGCCGTGATCGGCTACGCCCAGGTCACCTTTGACAACTATGAGGGCGAGGAGCGCCTCTGCCGCAAGCAGGAGACCAACTCGGGCGACTTTATCGCCGACGCTTACTACAACCTCTTCCTGGAGAACGGGGTGGACGTGGCCCTCATCAACGGCGGCGGCGTGCGGAACGCTGCCGTCACCGGGGAGCTCACCATGGAGTCCATGCAGAAATTTGTGCCCTGGGCCAACCAGCTCTGCATGCTGGAGGTCACCGGCCAGACCCTGCTGGATGCCCTGGAGTGGGGCGCCCAGGCGGTCAATCCGGAGGGCACCGCCGAGAGCGGCGGCTTCCTCCACGCCGCGGGACTGAAGTACACCATTGACGCCTCCATCCCCTCCACCGTCCAGAAGGACGAGACCGGCATGTGGACCGGCGGCCCCACCGGGGCATACCGGGTCTCCAATGTGCAGATCCTGGACCGGGAGACCGGGGCTTATGAGCCGCTGAACCTGAAGGCCACCTACAACCTGGCCGGCATCGAGTACACCCTGAAGGATCTGGGCGACGGCTTTGCCATGTTCGGGGATTCGCCTGTGATCACCGACGGCGTTTCCATCGACTACCTGGCCCTGACCGAGTACCTTAAGACCTTCCCCGCCAACGCCGAGGGCCTGCCTACCATCGGCACCGACAGCGTCTACGCCGACAAGAACGGCAACGGCCGTATCACCATCGTGGGCCGGGCCGAGCCTGAGCCTGAAAAGCCCGAAGAGCCCGAAGAGTCTGAGAAGTCCGAGGAGACCGCGAAGCCCACCGGGAACACCTATACGGTGGAGAAGGGCGACTCCCTGTGGAAGATCGCCAAAAAGTTCTATGGAAACGGGGCCAAATGGAACCTGATCTACGAGGCCAACAAGGATGCCGTGAAGAACCCCAACACCATTTACATCGGCCAGGAGCTGGTGATCCCCCAGGCGTGATCTGACTGCTGATCCACATTCGCAACAAACGCAATGCCGGGCCGCCTGAGGAAAAGGCGGCCCGGTCTCTTTGTCCGTATGGTTGGGCGAAAAACGGGGGAAAAGGGGCATGGACAAAAAATAGACAAAATTCTCACCGGAAAATCGTAAAAAATTCTCTGTTTTAGAAAATGGGTAAAAATTTTTCGTTTTTCACAACTTTTTGGTTGAAATCGAAAGCCAAATAGGGTACAATATGCGTTGCGAATTTGGGGGAGGTGACCTCATGCTCAATATTGTGCTGGTGGAGCCTGAGATCCATCCCAACACCGGCAACGTAGCCCGGACCTGCGCCGCCACCGGGGCAAGGCTCCATCTGGTGGAGCCCCTGGGGTTCGACATCAGCGACAAGGCGGTGAAGCGGGCGGGGCTGGACTACTGGCCCCTGGTGGACCTTCACGTGTGGAAGAGCCTGGACGCCCTCTTCGAGGCCGAAAAGCCCCAGGACATCTGGCTGGCCACCTCCAAGGGCCCCCGGAGCTATGTGGACCCCACGGTGAAGTTCCGGGACGGCTGCTGGCTCTTCTTCGGCAAGGAGACCGCCGGACTCAGCGAGGAGTTCCGCCTTGCCTATGCCCAGCGCTGCATCCGCATCCCCATCCGGGCCGAAGCCCGGTGCCTCAACCTCTCCAACTCGGTGGCCATCGTAGCCTACGAAGCCCTGCGTCAGCAAGGGTTTCCCGGCCTGAAGGAAACCGGGGAGATGGCCCGGGGAGAGTAAAGTCACAGATCCATCTTTTACCTTAAATAGTAATCTTAAGGAGGTCAAAGAGTATGAACTACAACAAGAAAACCGTGAAGGACATTGACGTCAAGGGCAAGAAAGTCCTGCTTCGCTGCGACTTTAACGTCCCTCAGGACAAGAAGACCGGCGAGATTACCGACGACAAGCGGATCCGCGCCGCCCTGCCCACCATCCAGTACCTGCTGGACAACGGCGCCGCCGTCATCGCCTGCTCCCATCTGGGCAAGCCTGAGCCCAACTTCGACAAGTGGGTGAAGAAGCAGACCGAGAAGGGCAAGGATCCCGCCGAGCTCACCGAGGAGAAGTGGCAGAAGTCCCTGAAGGCTCTGACCCTGGCTCCCGTGGCCGCCCGGCTCAGCGAGCTGCTGGGCAAGGAGGTCATTATGGCTTCTGACGTGGTGGGCCCCGACGCCACCGCCAAGGCCGCCGCCCTCCAGCCCGGACAGATCCTCCTGCTGGAGAATACCCGCTGGGAGAAGGGCGAGACCAAGGGCGATCCCGAGCTGGCCAAGAAGATGGCCGCACTCACCGGGGAGGGCGGCGTGTACGTGTCCGACGCCTTCGGCGCCGTCCACCGTGCCCACGCCTCCACCGCCGTGGTGGCTGACTATCTGCCCGCCGTTTCCGGCTTCCTCATCCAGAAGGAGCTGGAGATCATCGGCGGCGCCCTGGCCGCGCCCAAGCGTCCTCTGGTGGCCATTCTGGGCGGCAGCAAGGTTTCCTCCAAGATCGGCGTCATCAACAACCTGCTGGAGATCGCCGACACCATCATCATCGGCGGCGGCATGGCCTACACCTTCTCGGCCGCTCAGGGCGGCACCGTGGGCGACTCCCTGCTGGAGGAGGACTGGAAGGCCTACTCCCTGGAGATGATCGAGAAGGCCAAGGCGAAGGGCGTCAAGCTCCTGCTGCCTGTGGATACCGTCATCGCCGACAAGTTTGATCCCGACGCCAACACCCAGGTGGTGAAGGCCGGGGAGATCCCCGACGGCTGGCAGGGCCTGGACATTGGCCCCGAGACCATCAAGCTCTACTGCGACGCCGTGAAGGACGCCGGCACCGTTATCTGGAACGGCCCCATGGGCGTGTTTGAATTTGACGCCTTCGCCGGCGGCACCCGCGCCATGGCCAAGGCTCTGGCCGAGTCCGGCGCCATCACCATCGTGGGCGGCGGCGATTCCGCGGCCGCCGTGGAAC
>JAGBDQ010000357.1 GCA_017937415.1 Oscillospiraceae bacterium | reverse complement strand
TGTAAAGGAGCTTCCGGTGGGAGGGCTTAAAGCCGTCGATCTCCGGAATGGCCCGGGAGAGGATCACGCTCATGGCGTAGGGCATGAAGTTGATCTCCAGGGTCTGGGTAATGGGCTGCTCCACCACCTCTTTCCGCAGCCCCATCACATTGGGGTCCGCCGGGCGGTGCTTCACTTCGTCGGGACTTTTCTTTTTAGCCATTGGTATCCATCCTCAATTTTTTGGTTTTCCGTACTTTCTCTCCGGGCTTTTCAAGTCGTAGAGTTATATCTTTTGATAAAAATACGCTTTGGAATTGGCCTCCGCTCAGATTTCGTCCCCCGGGAAGACAATGCCCGCCTTTTTCCGGGCCTCCTCCAGGATGCCGGCTACGGTGAGGGATCCCTCCATCAGTTTCCCGGCGGCGGCCAGGTCCTTTCGCTCGATCATGTCCTTAAAGACCCGGAACTCCTCCAGCAGCCGGTGGGTATGGCTCTCCTCCAGCCGGATCTCCTCCCTCTCCCCGGTCCGGGAGGTAAAGGTGTAGCCGTTCAGGAAACGCAGGTCTGCCTGAAGAAAACCTTCCTCCCCCATAAACACCGACTCCCCCGGGGAGGGGCAGTCCTTGGCGGCCAGGGCGGCGGCCTGGAAATCCCCGTAATTCAGGGTGAGCACTCCGCTGGTGTCAATGTTCCTGGCAATGTTGGCGTGGTACTCCACCCGCTTTGGGGCGCCGAAGAGCCCCACCAGGGCATGGACATTGTAAAGGTTCAGGTCCATGAGGACACCCCCCGCCTTGGCGGGGTCAAAAACCGGGTGGATCTCCCCCCGGAGGAAGGCGTCATACCGGCGGGAACGCTGGCAATAGTAGCAGTTTACCAACCGTGGCCGGCCGATCTTGCCCATGGTCTCCTTCATGAGCCGGAAGCCCTCCCGGTGGCGCATGGGCACCGCCTCCACCAGAACGAGTTCCCGTTCTTTGGCCAGGGCGGCAAGCTCCTCCAGCTCAGCACGCCGGGTGACGGCGGGCTTTTCCAGGATCACGTGTTTCCCCGCCAGCAGGGCCTTTTTCGCGTACTCATAGTGGAGGGAGTTGGGCAGAGCCACATAGAGGGTGTCCACATCCAGCCCCAGCAGCTCATCATAGTCATAGACCGCCCCGGTGAGGCGGTAGGTCTTGACCATCTCCTCGGCCCGCTCTTTGGAGCGAGGGGTCGCCAGCAGCCAGGCCGCCTCCACCCCCAGGGCCTCCAGGTCAGGCAGCAGCTCCTGTACGATGGTCCCGGTGCCTAAAATGCCAAGGTTCATGGAGTTGGTCCCTCCTTCAAATCTATTTTTCGGCGTTGCTCCTTCATTCCTCCGGCAGCCCGATGACGCCAGCCTCAAAGAGGGAGTCGTCAAGAAAATCTATAATACGCTGGTAATCCTCCGCCCGGGGAAGGGCCATCCATGTTTCATAGGTCTCTGGCAATGCCCCTCCGCATTCCGCTTTCAATTCTTCCTCATAGGTTTCCCGGGCTGTATAGATGTTGTTTCTGGCCCACCAGCTATATCCATCCAGATAGTTCAGATAAAATTCATGCCAACTGGAAAAAGTCTCCTGGGTCAGTCGGGCAGCGGGCTCGATCAACTCCAACGCTTCTTCATACGTAAGGTAGCCGGCGTTATATCCCCACTGGACCATAGCGCCCATGCGGCTTAGGTCCCAAGCCAAAATGCCTTTGTCTCCCCACCGCTCACTGATCTCCTTGGTGTAGGACCACATATACTTGTCCGTCGCGCCGGACATAGCGATCAAGGCCGCAAATTCCTCATCCGTCAGGTTGTTGGCGACAGCCGCAGCCTCCTGGAAGTCGTCATTGTGGCCATGATATGTCATGCTGGGAACCAGTCTGAACATATCTTCCCGTCCTCGAACACCCCAGTTGCTTACAAGGCTCGATCTCGTTGTCTGGACTTGACTTGCGGTACGGTCATACATTCCAAAATAAATAGGCACCCCACGAAATCCGGGTTTTCCATATTGGTCTCCGGCTGCCCGCGAACCATAAATCATACTCATGTGAACGGCCCAGTCCTCCAAGTTGGAGTCTCCCACAGCGGACTTATCCTCAGAGATGAACACCCGGCGAGTGCTCTCCTCCCACTCTACCTTCTGACCAAAAAATTCTGCCACATAGCGCACAGGAAGCAGGGTCCGTCCTTCAGAAATATAAGGGGCCACATCCATAGTCACGGTCTTGTCATTCACAAGTGCATCCATGGAATCTATGGTCATCACGATGGTAGTCCCCGCCTGGGTCAGAGTTATCTGACGGGTACTATCCTCCCAGCCTACCTCGACACCCAAGGCCTCGGCCACCGCACGGATGGGAATCATGGTGCGACCGTTGGTGATCACCGCCGGAACATCAGTCTTCAGGTAGTAGTCCTCCAGGAAGATCTGAATACTGCCATCCGGAGAGGGCTCTACATCAGCAGATGGGAACGGGTACCCCAGGTCATTAGATAAATACTCATACGCCGCTTCAAATACTGCATACCGAGTCTCTTTAGGGACCAATTCCATATGAGGTGCATCATAGATGTCCTCAAAATGCATTCCCAAGTAAAAAACCGTTCTTGCCGTGACCTTACGCCAATACAGCAAAAATTGTTCAGGTTTTTGATCGCGAAGTAGATGCGCTCGAATTGCCAACAGCTCTAAACGATAAAAGATCTCATCCTCTTCGTTGTCGTGTGCATCCCGCCAATCATCAGCTGCAGCGTCAAATGCCCTGCCCGCAGCATAGAAATCATTGTGAGCGGTCGCCGTTGTCAATTTGGCATTTTCCGCACATTTTAACCAAGCCAAAGCAACCTCGTATTTTCTTCCAATAGATCCATCCGTATCACGTCTGGATAATTCCGTCCCGTTTGCATCTCTCAGGACAGCTTTGCCATTCCTGGCCTGCTCCCGCAATTCTTCGATCTCCGCCCAGTTCTCGGGCAGATAGACCTCGTCCCCCGGGAAGATCAGATAATCCTCCTCGTCGATCCACTCCGGAGCCGTGGGGGTCACGGGGTCCGTCCCGGCCGCAAAAGCCGGGACAAAAAGAGATACCGCCAGGGAAAGGGA
>JAGBDQ010000356.1 GCA_017937415.1 Oscillospiraceae bacterium | reverse complement strand
GTATTGCTTCCACTACCGGTTGCGGCAACCGAAACAAATCCCCCCAAGAGGCTTCCAAGGGCAAAAAAAGCCGCCGTCACAACAAGAGCAGAGACGCCCTCGGATGCCGGCGAATACCAGAATCCCGCAACAGCTTTCCGCATTTGACTCACCTCCACAACATATCCTATCTCTATGCTGGTGGGGACAAGTCTATGCCAACCGGATGCCGCCTAAAAAGACGTAAGCCTATTTTAATCTACTTTTAGCCATAACGCAAGCCTTTTTTGAAAAATTTTTATTATGCTCCTGTATTATGTAAATTTAATTATGTAAACTGCATAACCAGTCAAGCAAAAAAGCGCGGCGTGAAACACGCTGATACAGGCCAGAAAAACAACATGTAGTGAAGATGAACGTCGTCTCTCACCACATTTTGGTGTCCGGTATTATGTAACCTTTGGAAGTTGACAGGTTGACAGTTTGAAAAATGTCAACCCGGTCTACAAGTGTCAACGCCTTCTTTTTGGTGTATTTCTCTGTGTCCGCCCCTTCCCTCCCCCGCTCAGGATCCCGGCGGCAGCGCCGCCGCACAGTCCGCCGCACAGAAGACCAATGCCGCCGTTCTCCAAAGAAAAGGTATCGTATAAAACGAGGCCTACGCTGAGCTGAATCAAAAACAGGACTGCGCCGACCGCAATACCCACCAGCAGGTCTCTTCCGGGACACTGGCGGACCACCATTATGCCGCCCAGAAAACTGCTCAGGACACAGATCACTACTGTGAGCCGATACTGTAGGCTCATGCTGATCAACCCCTCGGAGATCCCAACAGAAACCAGAAACAGAAGAACAGTACACATCAGGAAGGCTGTCAAGCCTCCAAGAAGGATCAGTTTTCCGCATTGAAGCAGCAACTTCCCCTGATCTTCCTCATTTTTTCGCATAAAGATACCCTCCCCGCATAGATTTACTTCAATCTATGCAGAGAGAGTATGTGGCATGTCTTTTTTCAGAATAAAGAGAAACGCCGCAAGCGCAAACTTACGGCGTTTCGTTGGTTCTTATTTTGCGGTATTTGCTTCGGCGGCCGAGGAGCGTTTCCCGGCCACTGCATCCTTCACAAACTCGATACGAACCCGGTCAGCACCGGTCTCAATGACCACGCTGGTATCCTTGATGGCACAAATGGTTCCCACTACGCCGCCGATGGTCTGGATCACATCCCCCACCACCAGCTCGGAGCGCATTTTTTCCTCCTGCTTTTTCCGTTTGCTTTCGGGACGGATCATCAAAAAGTACATAACGGCCAACATGGCGACCATCATAATAATGCCGGTATAGTTTTCCATAGTGATAAAACCCTCCAAATATTTTTTGTGTGTAAGTCACGCTATGGTTCAGTATATCGCAAAATAGGACTATTTGCAATACCTTATCAAAAATTAAATCTTCCGGTCCAGCTTTTCGCTGTATTCCGCCCGGAACTGGGCAAAGCGCCCCTGATCCAGGGTATCCCGGATCCGCGCCATCAAGGTATTATAAAAATACAGGTTATGCATGACCGCCAGACGCATGGCCAACATCTCTCCGGCTACGAACAGGTGGCGGAGATAGGCCCGGGAAAAGTGCTGACAGACCGGGCAGCCACAGGTTGGATCAATAGGAGAAGCATCCAGCTTATATTTCTCATTTTTCAGGTTGATGGAACCCTCCCAGGTGTAGAGGCGGCCGTGGCGGGCGTTACGTGCCGGCATAACACAGTCAAAGAAGTCCACGCCCCGGGCCACAGCCTCTATGATATTGGAAGGAGTGCCCACACCCATGAGATACCTGGGCTTTTCTGCCGGCATATGGGGCTCTACGGCGTCAATGATGTCATACATTACCTCCGTGGGCTCTCCCACGGCCAGTCCTCCAATGGCATAGCCGTCGCAGTCCACCTTCTTGATCTCTTCCATGTGCCAGACTCGCAGCTCAGGGAAAGTGGCGCCCTGGTTGATTCCAAAGAGCATCTGTTGGGGATTAACGGCATCAGGAAGCGCATTCAACCGGTCGTGCTCTGTCTTACAGCGCTCCAGCCAGCGGTAGGTCCGTTCGCAGGAGGCCTTTGCATAGTCATATGCAGCGGGATTCTCCACACATTCGTCAAAGGCCATAGCGATGTCGCTGCCCAAGTTGGACTGGATCTGCATAGACTCTTCGGGCCCCATAAAAATCTTGTGTCCGTCTATGTGGGAGGAAAAGTAGACCCCCTCCTCTTTGATCCTTCGCAGACCGGCCAGTGAGAAGACCTGGAACCCGCCGGAATCGGTAAGGATCGGCCCGCTCCAATCCATAAACCGGTGCAGCCCTCCCATGGCCCGAACTACATCATCCCCTGGGCGGAGATGCAAATGATAGGTATTGGAGAGCTCGATCTGGCAGCCGATGTTTTCCAAGTCGTGGGCCGAAAGGCCTCCCTTAATGGCCCCCTGCGTCCCCACATTCATAAAAACCGGAGTCTGAACAGTACCGTGGGCACACGTAAACACGCCGCGTCTTGCCCGACCTTCTTTTTTGATCACATCAAACACAAAAAAACCCCTTTATTGATTGGCGTCAAAGAATTGTTTTAGCTGGGTCTTCCGCTCCAAGGAAAGTTCCTTCTTGGGAATACCGGCCACCGCGCCGGCCAAAGCCTGGAGCTGATGGAGACAGGCGCCAGGATCCACCTGACAGCGAATGGCAAGCCACGCTTCTTCAGCCCCCATCTTTTTCAAAGCCTCCGGTGTGTCAACACTGATTTTATGCAGATTGGCGGCCAATACAGGACCTATATTGGGTAGATCCTTCAATTCCATAGAACTTTCCTCCTACGAGATAAACATTGCGTCTCCAAAACTGAAAAAACGGTACCGCTCTCTGACCGCCTCATCATAAGCCGCCAAAATATGCTCCCGTCCAGCCAATGCGGAGACCAGCATAATAAGGGTGGATTCCGGCAGATGGAAATTTGTGACAAGACCATCCAGAACCTTGAAGCGATACCCGGGATAGATATAAATGCTTGTCCATCCAGCGCTTTCTTTCAAAGTTCCGTCCTCCCCCGCCCAACTCTCCACGGTGCGGCAGGAGGTGGTCCCTACACAGATGACCCGTCCGCCTTTCCTTTTTGTCTCATTGATCGTGGCGGCTGTCTCAGCCGAGATCATGCAATACTCCGAATGCATTTCGTGATCCAGTGGATCCTCTTCCTTCACCGGGCGGAAGGTTCCAAGTCCAACATGGAGTGTAACGTAGCATACCTTTACACCCATTTCCTCTACTTGCCGCAAAAGCTCTTTGGTGAAATGGAGTCCGGCTGTGGGAGCGGCGGCGGACCCAACCGCCCGTGAATACACGGTTTGATAACGCTCCGGGTCGTTCAGCTCCTCTTTGATATAGGGCGGGAGAGGCATTTTCCCCAACTGTTCCAATATCTCCAGGAAAATACCTTCATAATAAAATTCTACGATCCGGTTTCCGCCGGGAAGCTCTTCCATAACCTCGGCATTCAGAAGCGAGCCGTCCCCGAACACGATTTTCTGCCCGGGATGGAGCTTACGGCCGGGGCGAACCAGGCATTCCCAGCGTTTTTCACCCTTATCTACCAAAAGAAGGACCTCAACGGCCCCGCCGGATGGTTCTCGCTTTCCCAAAAGCCGGGCAGGCAGCACCCGGCTGTCGTTGAGGACCAGGCAGTCTCCAGGCTTGAGAAATTGCGGCAGCTCATAGAAATGGCGATGCTGAACTGCGCCGGTCATCTTATCTAACAGCATCAGCCGGGAACCATCCCGCTGCGCTAAAGGAGTCTGGGCGATCAGTTCCTGTGGCAGGTCATAATAAAAATCTGAGGTTTTCATTGCTGTTCGGTCCTGCTTTCTGCGTATATTTCCACACCCGGAAAATAGAAGGTCAAAATATCCTCATAGGTCATGCCCTGCTGTGCCATGGCGTAAGCACCCCACTGGCTCATACCCACATGATGTCCCGTACCGGTCCCCTGAATGGTAAAGACCAAATCACCATCAGGAGAAGGCATTCCCGTGGGTTCGGAGGTATGCAGCTGTTCCACTCCGGAAGCTGTGATCACATATGCATTTTCAAATACCTGAGTCACATTTCCGTCCCCGTCGATCACATAGGCCCCTACGGCCGAAGGCAACACATCCCCGCCGCTTACCACGTAACTGGATGTACCTTCCCCGGTGGAACTTGTGACCCGGTACCGTAAAGAGCGAAGGCCCAAAATAGTTCTTGCGTCGTCCTTATAGAAGGGCCAGGATTTCCCATTTGCGTCAATAAATACGATAGACCGTACATTTCCCACATCGGTTCGGGCCGTGATCTGATAGTCTACAATGGTTCCGCAGGTATATCCCTTGCTTCTCAGACGCTCCTCGATCTCCTGGGCAGTATAGGTCACAGTCCAGTTGTAATGGTAGATCTGATCGGCTACTGTAGACTCATAGGGATCGATCTGGCCTACCAGATAGGGGCGATCCTCCACCCACACGTTTTTACATGCCTCGGTGGCTCCGCCGTTGGAGGAATAATAATAGATCTCGGCATGTTCTCCTTCATACCATATCCAGAGATCTGAGGTCTCGGCCACGGCCTGCGCAGTCCGTTCACTGGTGGAAGCCATGCCAAAATACACCTGGCAGCAGGTCGTGTTGCAAATATCAAATCCCTGGGAACGGTGCCGATGATCCGCTACCTTCTGCTCATAGTAGTTCCGGGCGCAGACGGCTTGGGCTTTCAATGCCTCAATGGGCCAGCTTGCGCTCATTTCCCGGGAAATGACACATTCCGCATAGTCGTCAAGGGGCAGAAAGTTGGAGATGGTCAGATTTCCCCCTTGCTTCACCCGGCGATACTGAAAAATACCGTAATATCTGTTTCCTTTGAGCCAAGTGACCGCCTTCTTACTGTCATCAAGCCCCGGATTTACCGCCAGGGAAAGGCTGTCTCCCCCGTCAAACTGGAAAAGGATCCGGGCAGTTCCCCGGCGTACCACAGATACGCCGTACCCGCTGGTATTTACCGCAGTGCCGCCCAATGCCTCGGCCGCGGCAGCCGCGGTCGCCTGGTCCGGATAGGAACCGTATCGGACCTGCCATTCCCCATTGATCCAGGCAGGAAAATACCCCTCGGCCCCATTGATAAAAGCGACGACATCCTCGAAAGAAGAAACTTCGGCGGGGATCTGAACATACCAACAGCCTATCATAATGTCTGAGGTGATGTTGTCGAAATAGCAGGTATAGTCTTCGTAAGTACCGTACCAGACATTTTCGTTCTTGATAACCGATACCATGCTCTCCTCAGTATAGCCCAGGGGCTGGAATATACGGTTTTCATCCATATAACCCAGGCGGTATCCTGTCCCCACGTTGTTTTCCAGATTGGCTCCGTCCATTGCATTGCTTCCGTAGTATAAGCCCACCTGCACCACGGTCTTTACGGAAGTGTCTTCAGCCTCCGCGGACGCAGAGCTCTCAGGGGTACCGACCTCCCCGTTCCCTGCGGGAGCTTCAGTACTTACAGGAAGCTCGGGAGGAATGTTCTCCCCTTCTTCCGCGCGGGAAGGGGGGAAAACGGAACAAAAAAGCACAGCGGCACATATAAAAGAAAGAACTCGCTTTTTCATAGCAGACTCCTTATCTTGGAGTGGATTGACAGGAACGATATATCTGTGGTAGTATCAACACATCGGCAGGTCTGAATGGTTCTGTATGTGACATTATAATACAAAATCCGCCGATGGTAAAGTGGTTCTTTTTTGCATATATATTTTTGGAGTTTGGGAGGTAGGCTCTATGAAGAAATACAAGGTCGGAATTATCGGTGCCACCGGTATGGTGGGACAGCGGTTCATCACCCTCACCTGTGGACACCCCTGGTTTGAACTTACCACTTTGGCCGCCAGTGCGGGCAGTGCCGGAAAAACTTACGGGGAGGCCGTAAAGGGCCGCTGGAAGCTGAACATCCCCATGCCTGCGGAAGTGCGGGATATGGTGGTGCTGGACGCTCAAAAGGATATGGATGAGATCGCCCACCAGGTCGACTTCGTGTTCTCGGCCGTGGACATGAAGAAGGAGGAGATCCGCGCTCTGGAGGAAGCCTATGCCAAACTGGAGTGTCCGGTCGTCTCCAACAACTCAGCCCACCGCTGGACCCCGGACGTCCCCATGGTGGTCCCTGAGATCAACCCGGAGCATCTGGAGGTGATCCCTTTCCAGAGAAAGCGGTTGGGCACCAAGCATGGCTTTATCGCTGTAAAATCCAACTGCTCCATTCAAAGCTATGTCCCCGCCCTCTCCCCTCTCCGCAGGTTCGGGCTGGAGAAGGTGCTGGCCTGCACCTATCAGGCCATCTCGGGAGCCGGAAAAAATTTTGAGACTTGGCCTGAGATGGTGGATAATCTGATCCCCTATATTTCGGGGGAGGAAGAAAAAAGTGAGCAGGAGCCTTTGAAGGTGTGGGGGCAGGTAAAAGATGGGATCATCGTCAATGCGGAGACTCCCGCCATCACCTCCCAATGCCTCCGCGTCCCTGTAAGCGATGGACACACGGCGGCCGTCTTTGTTTCCTTTAAGAAAAAGCCCTCCATAGAGGAGATCAAAGAGATCTGGGCCAACTTCAAGGGTGTACCTCAGGAGCTGGAGCTTCCAACTGCGCCCAAGCAGTTCCTCCATTACTTTGAGGAACCTGACCGGCCTCAGGCCAAGCTGGACCGGGAATTGGAGGGCGGTATGGCAGTCTCGGTTGGACGTCTCCGCCCGGACAGCCAATACGACTATAAATTTGTTTGCCTTTCCCACAATACATTGCGGGGAGCGGCCGGAGGCGCAGTTCTCTTGGCTGAGCTTCTCTGCGCGAAAGGATACATGACAAGAGAATAAATTCGAATTTAGAAGGGTTGATGCTTGTGAGGGAACCGATCTTCTGCGGTGCGTGTACAGCGGTTGTGACTCCTTTTGATGACACCGGAGCAGTTGACTATGCGGCTTTAGAGGCGCTGCTGGAGGAGCAGATACAAAGCGGCATTGACGCTATCTGTATCTGCGGGACCACTGGCGAGACCGCCACCCTTTCCACCCGGGAGTATATTTCGGTGGTGGAGACCTGTGTGAAGCGGATCGGAGGACGTGTTCCGGTAATCGCAGGCGCGGGGAGCAATGACACTGCCAAGGCTGCCTACCTGGCGCAACACGCTCAGGATGCTGGGGCAGATGCCCTTTTGATCGTCACACCCTATTACAATAAAACCTCCCAGCCCGGCCTGTTGAAACATTACGACTATATTGCGGAACGGGTGGAGAAACCAATTATTCTCTATAACGTGCCCTCACGGACCGGAGTCAGTTTTACGGCCCATACCTATCAAAGACTTGCGGAAAACCCAAAGATCAACGGAGTCAAGGAAGCAAGCGGTAACCTTTCCCTTGTGGTCCACACCAGGAACCTCTGCGGCCCGGACTTTACCATTTGGTCAGGAAATGACGACCACGTCGTACCTATGATGTCCCTGGGAGCCAAAGGGGTCATCTCGGTGGCCGCCAATCTGGTTCCCCAAGCCGTGGTGAAAATGACCCATCTATGTCTGGAAAATGACTTCCAGGCTGCATGCCAAATTCAGTTGGAATATGCCGACCTGATCGACGCGCTGTTCTCCGACGTCAATCCCATCCCTATCAAGGCCGCCCTCAATCTGCTGAACAAAAAGGCGGGGACTCTGCGGCTGCCTCTTTGCGAAATGAGTGAGGAAAAGTTGGAAACGCTGAAAAATGCCATGCTTCGCATCGGTTTGCTTGCCTAAAGAATGTCAACGCAAAATGCCCGGAACGAAAAACGTTCCGGGCATTTTATGTTCTTTTTCTTGTGTCCTTATAGCTTTTGTTCTCCTGCCCCTGTCAGAATACCGTCCTTGTCCAAGGGCTTTCCGGTTTCGTCGATTCCCATACGGCGGAGTCTGGCATCAGTCCATTCCCGCAGGAGAGAGTAGAAAACCGCAAAGGTGGGCACTCCAAGAAGCATACCGGGGAATCCGAATAAACCTCCGCCCACAACAATGGCTACCAGGACCCATAGGGCAGAAAGGCCCGTGCTGTTGCCCAATATTTTGGGGCCCAGGATATTGCCATCAAACTGCTGAAGAATGATCACCATCACGCCAAAACGAAGGGCAGCCCAAAAATCCACCATGATCAGGATCATCACGCAGGGCACTGCGCCAATGATGGGGCCAAAAAATGGGATTACATTGGTGACCCCTACGACTACGCTGACCAAGATCGCATAAGGGATCTTAAGAATGGAACTCAGCAGAAAGCAAAGCACGCCTATGATGGCCGAATCCAATATCTTTCCATTGATAAACCCTACAAAGATCCGGTTGGCGTTGCTGCTGACCGTGAGGATCCGGTCCACTCTTCCGGCAGGAAAAATGGCATAAATCAGCTTTTTCACCTGCTTCAGAAGACGGGGCTTCCCTGCCAGCATATAAATAGAAGCGATCATAGCAGTGAGGACCGTAACCACACCGCTGATCACGCCGTTCCCCACCGACATACCCAGACTCCACAGTTCGGAAGCCGAGGTGCTCAGGAACTCGGTAGCCCGCTTGACAATATCGGCCGAGGTGAAGTTTTGGATCAGCTCGTTGTAGCTCTCTACCAGATTGGTCAGGCCCTCCCCTTCCAGGTGGAACCGGCTGATCAGGTCCTGGACCATTTGACTGAGATTACCCAAATAAACACTTAAGTTGCTGAAAAGCTGACGAATACTGTCAGCCACCTGGGGCAGGATCATCTGCAGGAGGATCGTGATAATCATCAGGGCAAGAACATAAACTGTGAGGATAGAAAAAACTCTTTTTGCCCGAAAGCGGGCATAGACCTTTTCCTCAAAAAAGTCTACCGGGGTGTTAAGCAGATAAGCTATTACAAAACCCACGATAAACGGAGCAAATACATCCACTACTCCCTGCACAGCGTTCCGCACCTGGGTAAAATGGGTCAGCCCTTGATAGAGCAAAATACCCACACACACCACGATCAGGTTGGACAACCCCCGGCTGTCCAACTGGTACCACTTTCGCTTTCCTCCGCCGCTATATAGCAAATCGGTCACCTCCCACCGGTTTCATCATACCACAAGGCGGTTACTCTGTCACCACTTTGTGGAATACTTTTTTCCCCTTTTTCAGGACCAAGCCATTCCCTTCAAAGTCCTCCTTTTCAAAGCGAACAGTGGGATCAGCTGCCTTTTCGCCATTGATCTCAACCCCGCCTTGCTCCACCAGACGGCGGGCTTCCTTCTTGGAGGGGGCCAGCCCGCACTTGACCATCAGGTCCAGAAGTCCCACAGAGCCATCGGTCAAGTCATCGGCAGTAAGGATGGTAGTAGGCATATTCGCGGTGTCCCCGCCCCCGGCAAAGAGGGCCCGGGCCGAAGCCTGCGCCTTATTGGCTTCCTCTTCACCATGGACCATTTTAGTCAGTTCAAAGGCCAGGATCTCCTTTGCCTCGTTGATCCGGGAAATGTCCCACTTGTCCATCTCATCGATCTGCTCCAAGGGCAGGAAGGTAAGCCAGCGGATGCACTTCATCACATCGGCGTCTCCCACATTCCGCCAATACTGATAGAATTCAAAGGGGCTTGTTTTGTTGGGATCCAGCCAGATTGCATTTCCTGCGGTCTTGCCCATTTTGTTTCCCTGGGAGTCAGTAAGCAGGTTGATGGTCAGAGCATAGGCGTCTTTTCCCAGCTTTTTCCGAATCAGCTCGGTGCCCCCCAGCATATTGGACCATTGGTCATTGCCGCCAAATTGTACGTTGCACCCAACGGTCTGGAACATATGGTAGAAGTCGTAAGACTGCATGATCATATAGTTAAACTCCAGGAAACTGAGGCCCTTTTCCATTCTCTGCTTATAGCACTCGGCCCGAAGCATGTTGTTTACCGAGAAACAGGGCCCTACCTCCCGCAACAGGTCCACATAGTTCAGGTTCAGGAGCCAGTCGGCGTTGTTGAGCATCATAGCCTGTCCCGGGCCTTCGCCAAATTCAATGAAGCTTTCCATCTGACGCTTGAAGCACTGGGCATTGTGGTCAATGTCCTCTCTGGTCAACATCTTCCGCATATCGGTACGCCCCGAGGGGTCGCCGATCATAGTGGTGCCGCCGCCGATAAGGGCAATGGGCTTATTGCCTGCCATCTGGAGCCGCTTCATCAGGGTCAGGGTCACAAAATGCCCTGCCGTCAGACTGTCGGCTGTGCAATCATAGCCGATATAAAATGTGGCCTTTCCGTTGTTGATCAGTTCCTTGATTTCGGGCTCATCAGTCACCTGCGCAATCAGTCCCCGAGCCACCAGTTCGTCATAAATTTTCATGATACTCTCTCCTTTTCTGATTTTCGGACAGAAATACGCCCTCTGTCCTTGGGGACAGAGGGCGTTCAAAACGCGGTACCACCTCTGGTTCACTTTTTCCTCGCGAAAAAAGCCTCATGCCGTGCGTTCTCACACGGCGGCGCTGTAACGGGCACGCCCGGCCAACCCTACTGACCTTCGCGTTCAGGCGGCAGCTCTAAGGGGTATTCATTCCTGCCCCACTCTCCTCCTTACACCGACCGGAGGCTCTCTGCGCAGCAAAATACAGGAACTACTTATCCTTTTCATCACTGTATTGGGTATTATAATATGGCCATTTTTGTTTGTCAATAGAATCTGTCCCCTTCTTTTCAGATTTTCATTGCCGAACCGCGTAGAATATGATAAAATAATCCATTATCGGAAAGGAGGTCAATCTATGCTGTTTGTCTGCTATCCCAAATGCTCTACCTGCAAAAAGGCGCAAGCCTGGCTGGATGCTCACGAACTCCAATACGAACTGCGTGACATCAAGCTCCAAAACCCCACCGAGGACGAATTACGACAGTGGCACAGACAAAGCGGCCTCCCCCTTCAGCGGTTTTTCAATACCAACGGCCTTCAATATAGGGCTCTGAACCTGAAGGATCGGCTCTCCGCTATGAGCGAGGACGAGCAGTTTGCGTTGCTTGCCTCGGACGGAATGCTGGTCAAGCGTCCGCTTCTGGTCGGAGATAATTTTGCCCTTGTTGGATTCAAGGAAGTCCAATGGGCAGATATGCTGCAAAAGTAACTGACGCTATATCCCACAAGAAAATATGCATATACACACGCAAAAGGAGTGTTTTCAATGTCCGAAGAAATGAAACCTGTTATGGGACAGAATTTTATCCACGATTTTATTGACGAGGAACTTGCTCCCGGTGGACGCTGTGAAGGGAAACAGGTCCATACCCGTTTTCCGCCTGAGCCCAACGGCTACCTCCACATCGGCCACGCCAAGGCCATCTATATCGATTTTGGTACTGCCGAAAAGTACGGTGGGATCTGCAATCTGCGGATGGATGATACGAACCCCACCAAGGAGGACGAGGAGTTTGTAGACGCTATTCAGGAGGACATCCATTGGCTGGGGTACGATTGGGATGATCGCTTCTACTTTGCCTCAGACTATTTTGACCAGATGTACGAATACGCCGAGGATCTCATCAAACGGGGACTTGCCTACGTCTGTGAGTTGACTCCCGAAGAGCTTCGGGAATATCGGGGCGATGTGAATACCCCGGCCCGCTCCCCATGGCGGGACCGTCCCATCGAGGAGTCTCTGGACCTCTTCCGGCGCATGAAGGCCGGAGAGTTTCCTAATGGAGCTTATACCCTCCGGGCCAAGATCGACCTTGCCAGCGGCAACTTCAACATGCGGGATCCCGCTATTTACCGAATTAACCACCTCCCTCATCATCGGCAGGGGAACAAATGGTGCATATATCCTATGTACGATTTTGCCCACCCTATTGAGGATGCGCTGGAGGGGATCACTCATTCCCTCTGCTCGCTGGAGTTCGAAGATCACCGTCCTCTCTACGACTGGGTCATCGAGAACTGTCCTGTTCCCGCCAAGCCCCGGCAAATCGAATTTGCCCGGCTGGGCATTAACTATACGGTGATGAGCAAACGGAAGCTCCGCCAGTTGGTGGAAGAAGGACGGGTCTCTGGTTGGGACGATCCCCGTATGCCTACCCTGTGCGGCCTGCGCCGGCGGGGCTATACACCCGCTGCTATTCGGAACTTCTCTGAGCGCAATGGTATTACGAAGGCCCCAAGTGTGGTGGAGTTTGGATTCCTGGAGCATTGTCTGCGGGAAGATCTGAACCGTACCGCCAACCGGGCCATGGCAGTCTTGCGGCCCATCAAGCTGGTCATTACCAACTACCCTGCAGACAAATCCGAGGTTTTTGAGGTGGAGAACATTCCCGGAGAGCCTGAGGCCGGGACGCGAAAGGTCACTTTCTCCCGGGAACTTTGGATCGAGGCGGAGGATTTCCTGCCCGAGCCGGTGCCCAAATATAAGCGTCTTTATCCCGAAGGTCCTGAATGCCGCCTGAAGGGTGCCTACCTTATCAAATGTGTGGGTTATGAGACTGACGAGATGGGCAACGTGACTGAGATCGCCGCTGAGTATGATCCGGACAGCCGGGGCGGAGACCCTGCTGATGGCCGGAAGATCAAGGGTGCCACCCTCCACTGGGTAGACGCTGCCACTGCGGTGGATGCAGAGGTCCGGCTCTACGACAACTTGTTCGCCGATGAGGCCCCCGACGCAGGTGACAAGGATTTCCTCTCCTGCCTGAACCCCAACTCTCTTGAGATCCTCACCGGCTGTAAAGTGGAAGCAAGCCTGGCTGACGCTCCCATGCCCCAGCCTGGAAAGACCGCCCTCAGCTACCAGTTCATGCGTCAGGGCTATTTCTGTTTGGACTGCAAGGACGCCCGGCCTGACCACCTGGTATTCAACCGTTCGGTCAGCTTGAAAGATAGCTTCAAGCTCTCGTAAGGAGGCTTTTTTCGTGTATCAGTTTCGCAACGACTATTCTGTGGGCTGTCACCCCATAGTGCTGGAGGCGCTCTCAAAAGCCAACACCGAGCACGTAGTTGGATATGGCGCCGACAAATACTGTAAAGACTGTGCCGATCTGATCCGCTCTCTGTGCAATGCACCAAAGGCCGATGTACAGTTTATGGTGGGCGGTACCCAGGCTAACCTTACGGCCATAGCCGCCTTTCTCCGGCCTTGGGAGAGTGTTCTTTCCCCCTTCTCAGGCCACATCAACGGCCATGAGGCAGGTGCCGTGGAGGCTACCGGTCACAAAATCATTCCTGTTCATACCCCGGTGAACGGTAAGCTTTCCCCGGCCCTGCTTCTCCCTGTGCTGGAGGAGTGTAAAGATGAACACCTTACCAAGCCCCGACTGGTCTACATTTCAGATGCCACTGAGACCGGTGGAGTCTATACCAAGGCCGAGTTGACCGAGCTCTCCCTGTTCTGCCGCCATCACGGCTTGCTTCTGTTTTTGGATGGCGCCCGGCTGGGCTGTGCCCTTTCCTCTCAGGCCAATGACTTGACTCTTCCTGATATTGCCGCCCTTACTGATGCTTTCTATATCGGCGGTACCAAGAACGGAGCCATGTTTGGCGAGGCTCTGGTCATCATGAACCAAGCACTTCAGACCGACTTTTTCCGGATCAAGAAACAGCGGGGGGCTGTGCTGGCCAAGGGCTGGCTGCTGGGCCTTCAGTTCCAGGCCCTGTTGAAGGATAATCTGTATTTCAAGATCGCCCGTCACGCGGTGGAGACCGCTCAGTACCTCCAGGGCGGCCTCAAGAATCTGGGGATCCCTATGATGGTGGAATCTCCCACCAACCAGATCTTCCCCATTGTTCCCAACACCCTTCTCCCCCAGTTGGACAAGCTCTGCACCTATGAGGTCTGGGGCAAGGCAGACGAGGATCACACCGTGGTCCGGTTCGTCACCTCTTTTGCCACCCCGCTGGAGAGCGTGGAGCGCTTCCTGAAGACGCTGAAAGACATATCCTGAATTTGGTTCGGGAGATATAAAACAACACAAAAGCGCAGGAAGCCCATTCCTGCGCTTTTGTGTTGTTTTACAGCCTTCTGATGGGAAAAAACATATAGCTTTTTCCGGTCCGGGGACAGGTATAATCATGTACTGCGCCAACTATCTTCATATTTTGATCTGCAAGGTACTTGATTCCTTGGGAAAAAGTGTCCTCTCCTTCATTTTCAACGCATATGTACTCATATCCAGGGATGTCCCATTTGGTCCAACCATCCGGAGCTTCTGCAGCATCTTTACACTCCACACCTGCGAGGTAAAGTCCTTTGCGGAAGTCTTCCCAAGGTTGGAAGGAACGTGAAAAGTCAGACATGGCACCCCATATTCCAATGGGGCTTCCCTGTTCATCCTTCTTTGCCAGGCCTTCGATCTCCCTAAATCCAGCGTTCGCCGCAGCCCACAGCCGCTGAACGAAGTCCGCGCCATCTGCAGTAGACCCTTCCTTCCCTATTACCGAAAAGGCCTTCTTTTCGCATTGCTCCACCGTCACGGTTTCCACCTCCCAAAATTACGATGCCCGTCAGAACTCAATGTTTCCGACGGGCATCGCTTATCTGTTTTGATCCTTGTACTTAGGCCTTACCGGCGCAGCCCAGCACGTCACGCAGCTTGTGCCGAACGGTCTCCTTGATGTTGGCCCGGGCGGGCTTCAGATACTCCCGGGGGTCAAACTTATCGGGATGCTCGTCGAAGAACTGACGGATGGTGCCGGTCATAGTCAGGCGCAGATCGGAGTCAATATTGATCTTGCAGACGCTGAGAGTAGCGGCCTTACGAAGCTGCTCCTCAGGGATGCCCACGGCATCGGGCATCTTGCCGCCGTGCTCATTGACCATCTTGACATACTCCTGAGGCACGCTGGAGGAGCCATGGAGCACGATGGGGAAGCCGGGCAGACGCTTGGAGACCTCCTCCAACACGTCAAAGCGGAGGGGCGGGGGAACCAGAATGCCCTTCTCATTGCGGGTGCACTGCTCGGGAGTAAACTTGTAAGCACCGTGGCTGGTGCCAATGGCGATAGCCAGGGAGTCACAGCCGGTCTTGGAGACGAACTCCTCCACCTCCTCGGGGCGGGTGTAGGAAGCGGCGTGGGCGGCCACTTTCACGTCGTCCTCGATGCCGGCCAGGGTACCAAGCTCAGCCTCCACCACCACGCCGTGGTCGTGGGCATACTCCACCACCTTCTTGGTGATCTCAATATTCTCCTCAAAGGGCTTGGAGGAGGCATCGATCATAACGGAGGTAAAGCCGCCGTCGATACAGGCCTTACAGGTCTCGAAATCGGGGCCGTGGTCCAGATGGAGCACGATGGGGATCTCGGGGCACTCAATGACAGCGGCCTCCACCAGCTTCACCAGATAGGTGTGGTTGGCATAGGCACGGGCGCCCTTGGAAACCTGGAGGATCACAGGGGCCTTCTCCTCCTTGCAGGCTTCGGTAATGCCCTGAACGATCTCCATGTTATTCACATTGAAGGCGCCAACTGCATACCCGCCGGCATAGGCTTTTTTGAACATTTCGGTAGAAGTAACAAGAGGCATGGGTTCCAACTCCTTATTTCAAATTTTGGGCTGACTTTATTTTAACAAAACCCCGCTTAAAATGCAATACCCGGAAGGTATAATTTCCAGTGCAGCAAGAGCGGGAAGTTGTTACATTTTACGTTCGGCCAAAAGGATGGGCAGAGATCAGCCCTTCTCCAGGGCCAAAGTGCGGGTAGTGAGATCGCAGACCTCAGAGGGGCCAAAATACTGAATGGCGCCGGGATAGGTATAAGCGGTCTCAACAGCCCACTGATCCCGGTGTGCGGCAAAATACTGGAAGGGCTTTCCGTCCAGCTCCACCAGTGCCTTCTTGATGACAGGCTTGTCCTCGCCGTGGCGGCGCTCCATATTCATCATCTTGGTGATGGGCATACCACCGGCCACCCACTCCTCTGCGGGCTTGGAGAGGTTGGAAACCTTGGAAAGATAACCGTTATAACCATATTGGATCAGCATAAAAGCGTTGTAGCCCAGAGAATAACAGTAATCCGCGTCAAAATTGGAGGGGAACGCGCACCTTCCCTCGTAGCCAAAGAAGTGATGGAGCGGATTGAACTTCCCCTGATAGGTCCCGGCCTTCTTTCGCTGGGCCAGCTTGTCTTTCACCAAGGCGGAGAACAGCTTCTCGGACTCGATAAGAGAAACCTGCACATTGCCGTGGGGATCCCGCTCCAGGAACAGCTGCTGCTGGATCCCCTCGGGGAGAATGGCAAAGACAGCCATGGATTCCTTGGTCAGTCCCTTTTCGATGAAAGCATACTTCTCCTTCCAGGTAGGCAGGTCATTGAAGGCGGCAGCCTTGCTGCCGGCCAACAGCTCATTGATCTCAGCGATCAGCTTGGAGAACTCGGGGACAAACTCTACCACACCCTCGGGAATAATGGCCACGCCGAAGTTCATGCCCTTCTGGGCCCGCTTCTCCACCGAGTCGGCGATGTAGTCCGCGATCTGGGAGAGGGACATCTTCCTGGCCGAGACCTCCTCGGAGATCAGGCAGATATTGGGCTGGGTCTCCAGGGCACACTCCAAAGCCACATGAGAGGCAGAACGGCCCATGACCTTAATGAAGTGCCAATATTTCTTAGCCGAGTTGGCGTCACGCTCAATGTTGCCGATCAACTCGCTATAGGTCTTGGTGGCGGTGTCAAACCCGAAGGAGCACTCAATGTCCTCGTTCTTCAGGTCGCCGTCGATGGTCTTGGGGCAGCCGATGACCTGTACGCAGGTGTTATGGGCAGCAAAATACTCAGCCAGAACAGCGGCGTTGGTGTTGGAGTCGTCGCCGCCAATGATCACGATGGCAGTGATCCCGTGCTTTTTGCAGACCTGGGCGGCTACAGCGAACTGTTCCTCGGTCTCCAGCTTGGTCCGGCCAGAGCCGATAATATCAAATCCGCCGGTATTGCGGTACTGATCAATATAGGAATCGTCAAAGGTCAGATAATCGTCCTCGATCAGACCGCTGGGGCCGTTTTTGAAGCCCAACAGCACATTTTCCGGATTGGTGGCCTTCAGTGCGTCGTACAGGCCACAGACCACGTTATGGCCGCCGGGGG